>DAOVGP010000020.1 GCA_030672375.1 Candidatus Aenigmatarchaeota archaeon
TTTGTTTGCTGATGAACTTACCTCTACACTCAAATCTCTGGTAACTGGTTTATCAGAAGGTGTAATCTTGGTTTTAACATTTTCCATTAATTCTTTTTTGTAACGAAAATTTTTGCATAGAAAATCGGTTACATAATCGATCATTTCAGGACCATAATATTTTTTCAATATTTCTGGTTTGTACATAGCATAAAAGACAGAACTTGCAGGTATAACTGTGAAATTTGTACTATTTTCTTTTCGATTTAGTCTTGGAAAATACGTAGTTCCCTTTTCTAACCAGTCTATATCTTTCATGAGAATGTCTTCAATACAAAAATTTTTAAGCTTAACTATTTCAATAAATGGCATGCTTGAAGGATATCTTTATAATCATGAAGGATGTTGTCTACTTCTAGGAGAAGATGAAATATTCAATGAGACTACTGAAAAACGTGAATTTACTAAATTTAGAGCGTGTGAATATGGGGATAATCTTCCAGTAGATGGCAGTTGTTATAAGTGTAAAGTATACAAAAGACTAAGTATAGGTGAAGTAGAAAATATATTGGGTAAAAAACCTAACGATCTTTAATCCAACACTATATCGCTTATTTTTGCTTTAGTACATTTCATTATATCTTTAGGATTAACTTCTATACCGAAAAGATGATCTCCAGATCCAAAGTTCACTTTCTTTCTACTGAAAACTCTTCTGTCTATCAACATCGCTAAATCTAGAAAAAGTGGACAAACAGCTCCTATTTCTAACCCAGTTTCTTGTCTAATCTCATCAGGAGTTGCCATTCTCAATTCTGAACAGTTAAACCTTTTTCTTATTTTATTGAAACTGGCTCTATGATTGCCGATTAAAACCACCGCATAGGTATTGGTTTCTTGATCTTTGAGTATAAGGGTTTTACAAATCTCATTAGGGTTAATCTTTACGTCAGAGAATTTTATCACATCTTGGACTGTCATGGCTTTATCTTTTAGTCTGATCAAATTGTATTCAATTCCCTTATCTTCTAGTTTTTTGATTATGTTCTGTAAAATTTCATTCATTTCTTTCATCCATTATCTTTTGTTGATTATAAGTATCCTCCACTCAAATCAAAGTAACCATTCCTGTAATTATGCCAAGTCATTTTTTCTACGAAAGCTTCATTTCCTGTATTATATATATTGTGTACCTTTTCGTGTATCTCAACAATCTTTATCATCTCACCATACAGATCAGGATTAATTACAAACCTACCGTTCAATCTAGTCCAACCACCAATCCAAGGGTCGAAATAATGTGATTCTAAAAGCTCTCTGACGATATAAGGGTCTTGTGTAGTTTTGTTCGGATAACCCAAATTGTAACTCATACCAGAAGAATTACTTGTTTCTTCGTGCTGTTTGACTTGCACAGGAAAATCTTTCGTCTTAGGTTTCTGTTCTGAGGATGACATTTGCGTATTTTCAACAAAATTTGAGTCATCCAAAAAAGTCCATTTTCCATCTTTTATCAGAACTTCTCCATCAACTTCAAGAGTTGGTTTTAATATTATTCCATCTACGTGTAGAGGAATGTCAACTTTTCCTCCAAATGAGATGCTATTGCCCAAAGCGATATGAATTGTTCCAAAAACCTTCTCATCTTCGAGTATATTACCTATGATTTTCGCATTAGGGTTGGTTCCAATACCCAATTCAGCAATATTTCTACCATTGTGACCAACTTCATTCACAACTTTTTCAAGTAGATCTGAACCTTCTATTTTTTCAGCAAATCCATTCTTTACAGTCCATTTTATACCATCACCGTAGTATGCCATCTTGTCAATAACTATCGTTCCTTGCGAAGTTCCTTCTACAGGTGCTGTGGCGATTTCTCCAGCAGGTAAATTATGAAAATTCCCTTTCTCATGAATCATCCCGTCATCTTTAAACCACTCCCTACCTTCTACATTAGTAACAAAATTAGTCCCATTATCAGAAGTTATCTTGATAGTCTTGGCATGTTTCAATTTTTCTTCCATTTTTTCAGTCAATTCTCTCACTATTCTATAATCTGCGGTTAAACCCCCTTCTGAGAAAGAAAATTCAGTTACTTTTGGCATAGAAGCGATTCTGACTCCAAATTTAGATGCATCTCTTCTAGCTTTAGTATGCGACAATGATCTTGACGTGACAAGAAATAAAGCATCTGGAGTTTTCATTAATTCCGCAATTTCTTTAGAAGGTTCCTGTCCGTTTACTTTCAAGGGTTCGATGAATTTCAAAACACATTGAGCACCGACTCCTCTTACAGCATTCTTTAAAGCCTCAGATAGTTCTTTAGGCATTTTTTCATCCGTGATGATGAGGACTTTTTCCCCTGGTTTAACATTCATGCATTGCTTTACTGCTGTTTTTGCACCTATCATCAAATTTTTCATGAATCTGTTTTAGGAAATAAAATAATTAAACGTTTAGAAAGGTCTAAATCCTTCAAACAACGTGAAATATCCCAACCAAATAATAGAAGCTAGGATAAAGCCAACAAGAATTAAGAGTATAATCATTTTAAAACTCATCATTACACTTATTCCTTTTGACATAATTAGGAATTTGGAATCGCTACTTAAATCTTTTCTCAAGAATCAATAAGTACTAAACTTACCGTATACAATAGAATAATACTTAGGACGTGAATGATTGATCAGATTATCTTTTTTGGGTGGAACTAGGGAAGTTGGAAGATCTGCCACTCTAATCGACACAGAAACAGAGAAAATCCTCATAGATTACGGTATCAAAATAAGCGTTAAACCAACTCAATATCCAAAAAATGTTAAAGCTAAATTGGATGGAGTGTTGTTATCTCATGGCCATCTCGATCACAGTGGAGCTATACCTGTATTATTCCATCAAGGTCAAAAATGCCCTGTCCATGGTATGGAGATAACACGTTCCCTTTCTCGTATGATTCTCTTTGATTCTTACAAGATAGGAAGATACGAAGGAGAGAAAGAAAGATATTCAAAAACAGACATAAATAAGACGTTAAGAAACTTTAAACCGATGAAATATCGTAAACCGTTTAATATAGGCAAAACCACAGTAACCGCATTTGACGCAGGCCATATACCAGGAAGTGCAATTTATCTTCTAGAAACACAGAACAAGAGAATACTCTACACTAGTGATTTTAACACCTCAGATACCAGATTGATAAATGGCGCAGATACAGATATTCCTCAAGTCGATGTTTTGATAACAGAATCCACTTATGCTCAGAGAGAACATCCTGATCGTCAAAAACAAGAAAAAGGTATGATTGAGGCCATAGAAGGAGCTTTGGCTAATGAAGGTATAGCTTTAGTTGCATGTTTTGCGATTGCACGAACTCAGGAAGTTTTGTCAATACTCGATGAGTATAATTTACAAGAAAAAATATACATAGATGGGATGGCGAGAAAGGCGACGAGAATAATAAATGAACACCCAGAATTACAGAGAGAATATAATCAAGTCAATAGGGCTATGCAAAGACTAAAAGTGAAACCCATCACTAATCATTCGATGAGAAAAAAGATCTTAAAAGAGCCTTGTATTATCATCACCACCTCTGGAATGTTGACAGGAGGTCCAATAGCATATTACATAGAAAAATTATGGGATAGAAAAGAGTGTTCTTTATCTTTAACTGGTTTCCAAGTTCCAGGAACAGAAGGAGCTGTTCTTTTAGAGACAGGTCATTACATACACGGGGATTTGGATTTACCCATCAAAATGAGTGTCAGAAAGTTTGATTTTAGTTCCCATACTTCTCGGTCAGAACTATTCAAATTTGTTAAAAAAGTTAACCCTGAAAGGGTTTTCTGTGTTCATGGAGATAATACTGAAGGATTCGCAGAAGAATTGAGTAAGGAAGGATTTGATGCTGTAGCTCCAAAATTAGGTGAGAATTTTTCAATTGAATAACAATTCAAGGTGTAGTATTCGTAGGTGGTTTTGGCAGAATTACACTTCCACCAAAAATCGTTAACAGGAGAACCACTATTACAATATATATAGCAATTATCTTCATCGCAGCCATAGTACTCCCGAACATAAATTTCAAGGTAAAAAAAAGGATTATACCTCCCACAGTTAAAGCAAGAATGAAACCCATAGGGTTTGAATAAGATATGATTCGAAGGGACATGTATAATTCGTACATGAGTTGAGCAACCATAATTAAAATCTTAACCGAGCTGATGAAGATAACAACCAGAATTTCTACAAGGATTTGCATAGGGCTCTTCACTTGGTTTTTCATAATAATTTTTTGGAATTTCACAATAAGAAACTTTTCAATGAGTAATTTAATCTTAGATCTAAGAAATTACTACTAAAGAATAGTAAACTATATATATTAGCACTATTTAATAGTAACACATGGAAATGCAACCTAGGGATATAATAAACACATGCTCAACGCATTATAAAACTTGGAAAGATGAGGCTCTAAAAGCTGAAACCAGGAAAGAAATGAAAAAATTCTTAAATAAAGCTTTCTTCTGGCTAGAGCTTCAGAACAACCTCTTGATGCTCTGGACGATCGAGAACACAATGGGTAACGATACTAAAATCAGGGAAAAGATAGAAAAAGCACAATTAAACGTCAATAAGAAGATAGCTGATTATGCTTCTCAAGTTTTGAAAGATTTGAAGCAAAGTTAATTCTCATCCCCTTCCCTTTTTTCTTTTTTTTGATTTAAATGATGTCGATTCTAATTTTGATAGTTTTTAAAAAACATAAGAAATAAACCGTTCTATTCCAAAATAATTTTCATGATTGAGATAGACGGATCAATGGGGGGAGGTCAATTACTCAGAACAGCCATTGGACTCTCTGCTCTTACCACAAAACCTGTTAGAATAATCAACATAAGAAAGGGTAAAAAGGATAGTAAACCTGGTTTACGTCCTCAACACCTCACGGCAGTTAAAGTCATCGGAGAGTTCTGTGAAGCAGAAATTAAAGGCTTGAAACAGGGTTCACTAGAGGTTGAATTCACACCTAAGAAATTGAAAATATCAGATAAGAAAATAGACATTGGCACAGCAGGTAGCATTGGTCTTTTACTTCAAGCTTTAACCCCACTTTTAGTCTTTAGTAAAAGGTCAGTCGTTCTCGAAATGATTGGAGGGACAGAAACTAAATGGGCTCCAACGATTCAATTCATAAAATACATCACATACCCATTGATAAATAAAATGGATGCAAGTTTAAGTTTAAACATTATCAGACACGGTTATTACCCAAAGGGTGGGGGGTTTGTGACAGTAGAGTCAAAACCGACAAAAAAATTGAGTCCGTTTGTCTGTTTGGATAGGGGTGAGATTCAAAACATCCATGTTAATTCTGTCTGTGGGAGTTTACCTCCTCATGTAGCTGAAAGACAGGGTCAAACTGCTTTGAGAACTATTCAGTATAATTGTCCCAAAGTCAAAGTCTCAATGAGTTATAAATCTGTAAAATCACCGAGTCTTGGGAGTAGTATTACTTGTTATGCTGTTTGTGAAAAATCCATATTGGGTGGAAGTGCTTTAGGTGAGAGGGGAATAAGAGCAGAGAAAGTGGGTGAAATGGCCGCAGAAGAATTGTTAGGTTCATTAAAATCTGGTGCTGTTTTAGATAAGTATATGGCGGATCAGATACTCGTTTATCTTGCTTTAGCAGAGGGAAAATCTCAAATAAGAGTCGAGGAAATAACAAATCATTGTAGAACGAGTATTCATGTTATAGAACAAATATTGCCAGTCATGTTCAATATCAATGAAGAAAAGAAAGAAATTACTGTAGAAGGAATTGGGTTCAAACCTTAGAACCCTCTATATCGAAGCCCATTTTCATCAAGCCAATCTTTACACCCAATGGCAAATCCTTCTTCATCTTAATCTTTTTTAACTCCTTCTCTTTTCTAAGCTTCTCAATAGTCTTTAATTGGAATTTTCTTCTTCTTGTCAACATAAACCCACCCCCTCTGACCAAAAAAGAAACCAAATGTAATCAAAAATTATGTTTTTACGTATATATAAATTTTTAGGTATTTATGTTCGCAGCAACTAAGATATTAAACTTTGAGGGTTTATGAGCATTCTTTATATATTTGTATCTACAAACTAAAACCATGAGTGTCCTCAAGAGCATAAGCGAGGGTTTAAAATTTTTCATTTCTATCAAAAGAATTTTACCATACTTAATCTTACACTTAGTCACTTTTTACGTTTTGATGAACTTTTTTGGTGAAATACTAAGATTGATAATCAATCCAACAGCTTTCGGCTCATTCCTAGTTTCTTTATTAATCTATATACCAAGTTTCATAATTTTAGGTTTGATCAAATTATGGATATCCGGGGCGATAATTGACCAAGCTAAATATTATATGAAAAAAAGGCGTTTAATCAAGAGTTTTAAACACTCTACATCAAGATTTTTGACGATGCTGTGTGCATTGATAATCTTTGCAGTCATAGCTGCAATAGTTTCCTTACCGCGTTACATAGGCTCTGTACTCAGTATTGTTTTAGGTTTCATCTTTTTCTATCTTTATCCAGCTATCGTAATCGATAATAAGAGTTGTATGGATTCTTTCAAGTGGAGTTGGAAAATCTTCAGGAAACATCCCCTAGAAACTTTTGCAACCTGGCTTTTAATTATTATAATAGGGTCCATAATCATGATAATTTTTGCTCTACCCATGATATCCTATTTATTAGGGAACTTAGTTGATATATTTCAGACAATGGACCCAACAGGTATTAACGAGACTATGAGTGAAACAATTTTTAGAGAAGAAATCATACCAACAATCGTAAATTCTGTACGTTCTGTATATTTCCTTCCGTGTCTGTTTGTTTTCTGTTTTGGCTTAGCAGTCCAAGAAGTTTTCTCAGTCGGAACTCAGGCAAGGCTTTACATCAATCTCAAGAGAAAAAGATCCTAATTTTCTTTCTTTTTAATAAAATATTTAATTTAATCAAATCAAAGATTAGTTTCAGATAACATGAAAAAAGACCTCTTAACTTTGGAAGATATAAAGAGGAGTGAAATCTTCAAGGTTCTGGATTTAACCGAAAAATTGAAGAAGAAACCCATTGGGAATCAATTGCACGGAAAAGTTTTCTGTTTATTCTTTGAAAAAGCATCTACTAGAACTAGGATTTCTTTTGCGAGCGGTATTCAACAGTTGAACGGAAAGGTGGTTTTTTTAGACAAGAAAACGAGTCAACTATCTCGCGGTGAAACTATAGAAGATACAGTCAAAGTCTTGGAAAGATACGTAGATGCGATAATAGCCAGAGTCTTTTCACATGAAACTCTGGAGACTATGTCAAAAACTACAGACATTCCTATTATTAATGCATTGTCTGATCTAACTCACCCTTGTCAAATCCTTTCAGATCTTTTTACTATAAAGGAGAGATTCAATGAACTCAAGGGTTTAAAGTTAGCATATGTTGGGGACGGAAACAACGTTTGTAACTCTCTTTTGTTGGGTTGTTCTAAGGTTGGGATCGATATTTCAGTTGGGTGTCCAAAAGAATTTCAACCAAACACTGATATTATCCACAGAGCGATAGATTACACTAAAATATCCAAGTCTGATGTCGAGATAACAGATGATCCTATAAAAGCAGTGAAGGATGCAAACATAATCTACAACGACACTTTCGTGAGTATGGGCGATGAAGAAGAAAAAGAAAAGAGAATGAAAGCTTTCTTACCAAAATATCAAGTCAACAGAAAACTCCTGAATCTTGCGGCTCCTGATGTTGTTTATATGCATTGTCTCCCTGCACATCGAGGAGAAGAAGTTACTTATGATGTTATAGATGGACCTAAATCAATAGTAATAGATCAAGCTGAGAATAGATTACATGTTCAGAAGGGTTTGCTAGTTAAGATGATGGGAAAAAAATAGTATTTATAACCTATCTACCTTCCTTCTTCCTCCTTCTTCTCAACCTTCTTGCTTTTGCTTTCAACGTCTTCTTTTTTTTTTCTTGCCATAGAATCCCCTTACATTTTTTACACAAAACCTTTCTTGCTCTTAATTCTTTTAAAAACACTCCTCAAATAAAGTATGGATAATAGTGAAACTCCTGAATACAGAAGAGAAAAGGTCAAAAATTCATCCCCAAAAAAAATTCCAACTTGTCTTGAAAAAATTATCATCAAGAAGGCAAGGATTACTAAAATTATTGTTTTTTTAGGATATTTTTTCACATCTTCTAATTTCTTTTTTTAGAATAAAAAGCCTTTGTTAGTTCCATTACTATATCAGTTCTATTTTTAAGGTCCCATCCTTAAAACTCTTGTCTGAAATTTGAGCATTAGGTCTAGTCGGGATTAATTTAAAATATGCCTTATCTCCAGCGAAAGCTTTTATCTCCAGGGATTGTTGTAACTTTCTTATCTCTATATCATCTATGTTTTTTACATCAGGAAGTCTGATTTCAATATTTTCTCTGTTACCAACTCTTTCGATCTTTGTTTTAGGTTCTTCTGTAGTTTTGGGTATTCTAGATTTTTTATAAACTTTCTCTTCTTCAATCTCTTCAACATCTTCCTTAATTCCAAGTTTTCTTTTTATCTGTGGCTCGAGTTTCTTGTATTCTCCTGATGTCTTAACGTCAATCTTAGGCTTCATTCCCGGTCCACTCCTTATTATGACGCTTATTCCCCCACCTCTAAACATGGGTTTAATGTCTATTTTAGGAAACTTGAAGAACTTTGGACCGGGCATCTTGTCTATTCTCTCAAATTCTTTCTCAATATCCTTGAAGATATCGTAGTGTCTTCTGTATTTCTCTCGTTCACCCTCTCCACAGTAAGGACAATACTTCCAATCATTCTTCAGATTTCTTCCACAATTTTTGCATTTTTTTGTTTCGAACATACTTCACTTAACTTTTGTTTGTTTACCTTTTTTAACTTTTTCTTTTTTCGATTGAGACGACTTTCAACATAAATTTAAATTAAAAATCAAAAAATTCTTTGTATTATGAATGAATTTGAAGAAAAAATAAAGAAATTTATACAAGACAACAACATTGAAGCCGAACATCTTAGCTTCAAACAATCTTGCCACTCTGTGGAAGAAGCGGCGAGAGCAGCTAATGTCACCAGAGAAGATTTTATCAAAAACATTTGTTTAATAGATTCTCAGGGAAATCTCATTGTAGCAATCGTGAAAGGGGAAGACAAGGCAAGTATGAAAAGAGTAGCAAAAGCCTTAAACATTGAGAAACCAAGACTTGCTACACCCGAAGAAATCTTGGAGAAAACAGGATATCCTTGTGGAGGTGTTTCATCATTTGGATACCAAGCAAAATTCCTGATTGATCCGAGAGTAATGGAAAAAGATATTGTTTATACAGGTGGTGGTTCTGAAACCTCACTCATAAAAATTCCTACAAAAGAATTACAAAAAGCAAACAACGGGCAAATCGTGAGAATCCGTAAATAATTCATTTGAAAAACATTTATAGAGCACTGAGAAAATCATAAACATATGGCAGCACTTTTACCATTCTTTGTTATATTAATCTCAGGCTTGATATTCTCAGAAATATTCAAGAGACTTCACCTGCCTTATGTAACCGCTTTAATAATAGCCGGGATATTGATAGGTCCCCTTTTCTTAAACTTGATACAAGTTGACGAGACTGTTAGTTTCATAGGTTCTATCGGTGTTGTTTTCTTGATGTTCATAACTGGGAGTGAAGTAAAATGGGCATCCTTTCAAAAAATGGGAAAAGATATTATTTTTCTAGCATTTCTCAA
>DAOVGP010000015.1 GCA_030672375.1 Candidatus Aenigmatarchaeota archaeon
TACCGCTTCTATCTACCTCATCTGAATACACAAACCAATCAATCGTATAAGTTCCAGGCCTGAGTTCTTTGGGTACTTTTAGGTTTGTCGTGAAAATCACAGATTTACGAAGTTCTAAGACAGATTGCATCTCTGGGAAAATAACTTCTGTCAATATCTCTGACGATTCTAATTCCAGATAGAGGTTGTGTATATCCAACTCACCATTATTGATAACTTTTATTAAGACAATGTATTCAGCGTCTTGAGTCAAGTTTAGTTTTGGCGGATAAACGACTGAGATGTTTGCAATTTTTACTATTTCGTATGGTGCACTGACAGGTGGTCTAGGTGGTACAAGAGGTGCTGGAAGCACGGTAAAGTTTGAGGAAATTATGTTAGATGTATCATTATCAAAGATAGACCAGACATACATCGTATATTCATCTGGTTGTAGTGATGCATACCAAGAAACCTCGACAGTCCTTCTCTCATCGACAGATAGGTTTAGAACAGGTTCATCTGTAATGGATCTACTGATATTGTTAATATCCCTAGCATCCAGTCTTATCGTACTTTCATCCAACCTTTCACTACCACAATTATGAAGTCCGACCCTGATGATTGAACTGGAATATTGAACTACTTGAGTTGGCATGTCAAGGAATTCTAGACAGACTCTTGACTTAGAGGCGATGCTTAAAACAATAGTAGCCAGACCAGTAATCATATTTGAAAAGATGTTGAAATAAATTTCGAGAAATAGCATCGCCGATATTATCAACAGGGCAATGATCTTTTTGTTCATATTAATAATTTGTTTGGAGAATAAAAAAAGCCATGTCTTATGTCTAAAAAATCACATCAAAATTATGAATGTCTCGATTATCCCCCCTATGATCAAAAAAATGAAAGAGATAACCAATAACTTCGTTGAATCTTGAACGACTGGCCAGAATTTGATTGATTTTCTTCTAGTCACTGCCGCTGATATCAAACCTCCCGCGATTGCACCTATAAAATAAGCCCCTATTTCAAAGGAACCATGGGGAATGAATATCATGACAGCAGAAGGAATAGCCTTGACACCACCAGAAGCCTTTGCGATTAGACCTATAGCCGCTGAAAGTACAGAAGCATTCCAACTGAGAATGAATATCGCACCAGAGCCAAACAGAAAAGAGAAAAGGAAAGAGAGCATTAAAACACTGATGTTGTTTATGAGTATGTTAAAGAACTTATCACCAAAATCGAACTTTCCTCTGATTATATTAATTTCATTTATTTGTTCATCGAATACCCTGTTAGCGACATTTTCTGGTAAGATGACGAAACTCAAGGACATAGCGAGTATCATTCCTGAGAAAAAAGCAACGTAAGCGAAGATAATGTCACTGTACCTTTCCATGAAGGTATGACTTTCCATCATTTTTTCACTTTCAGCTTCTTCATACCTTAAAACCCTGTTCATTAAAGGAACAGATGCTATCGTCGTGATGATGACTGTAAAAAGACCTGTGCTTTCAGGGAAGATCGTATAGGAAACGAAAAGTGAAATTAAAGATATGATTGCACCAAGGACGAATGTCTTTAAAGGTTCTTTCAGGGCCTCTCTTGTTCCTATGAGTCTCTCTAAAACCATAGTATCTAAATAAATTTGGGAGAAATACTATAAATTACTTAATGAGATTATATTTGTGCCGGGATGGCAGAATCTGGTTAATGCGCTGGACTCGAGTACAATGATGAACCCTGAGGTATCTGATTAGTGATGATGCTCAAAAGTTCAGAGAAATCCAGTGTCCTTCGGGGCTTGTGCGTTCAAATCGCACTCCCGGCGTAAATAGGACTTAAATCTATCTAATTCGGGATTATTTCAATACTTAGTTAAAAAATGCTCCATCTTCAGAGGGCTTTTATTTCATCATCCTTTAATCCGATACCAATCCTCATCATCAGACTTTGAACTGAGAAATTTTCTTGAGTAAATCAACATGTCCTACGAATAAAGCTCTACAACATTGTCTGTTTAAACCTAAATCATTTAACACCTTTTCAGGATTCTTCCCTGCCTTTACACGCTTCTGGAAATCCTCCCAGAGATGACCAATTATTTTTCCGCATGAGTAACATCTTACAGGTATTATGATTGGTATCACACTCCAATTTTAATTATCTCTTACTCCTTTGTTTATGCCTTCTCGCTCCTTTCTTGCTCCTCGAAGGTTTATGAGGTTCTGTCCTTCTTGAGTCATAGACCAGCAAATTTCTATCATAATCAAGATATACTTTCTTTAGTTTTTCATCATTAAAAAACTCTACTATGCCTTTTGCTATAGCTTGTCTGGTTGCATCAGCTTGCGAGGATATACCTCCGTGTTTTACGTTAACTTTTATGTCAACTCTTTGACTCAATTCACCCGCAAGCATAAGAGACTCTCGTATCCTTATTCTCGTATACTCAGGTTGCCATAGGTCAAGAGGGATTCCGTTTATCACTACCCTACCCATACCGGGTTTTATCGTAGCTCTGGCTACAGCTGTCTTTCTCTTTCCAGTTGTCAGAATGTGCTTCACTTGCTTCTTTTTCATCTTACCATCTCTTTTTACTACCCAGAGCAATCGACAGATCTCCAATAGTGATATGCTTACATTTCAACCTATTTACATCTGCCTCTTTGATTTTTATGAATTCTTTATTCTTCAATTCATCAGGGACTCCAATATAAACTTTTAATCTCCTGAAGGCTTTTCTACCCCTTGGTTTATGGAAAAATAACATGCCCCTTATAGTTCTCCTGACTATGCCTTTAGGTGTTCTAGGAAAGAATGGACCATGATGAGGATCTCCTCTCTTTCTCCTTTCAAAATAATGTCTTTCTGTTGTTTTAGGATTACCTGATATCACTGCCTTTTCACAATTGATCACAGAAACGCTCCCTCCTTTAAGTAAATCCTTTGCAATTCTCGTAGCAATTCTTCCTAATATTTGACCGGATGCATCGTATAATTTCATATTAACACAATATTTTTACTTTAATTCCCCTTGGATTCTTTTCGATCAACTCTTCTATCGATATGGCTTTACCTTTACTTTTTTCTATCTTTTCTCTTGCGGGTTTTGAGAATTTCCAAGCGCTTATCGTGACAGGCTTTGTTAATTCGCCGTATCCTAAGACTACTCCAGGAACGATAATAACATCATTTTTTTTTGAATATCTTTCTATGTGTGCAATGTTGACTTCTACCCTTTGTCTTCTGGGTTTATTCAACTTCTCAGTGATATCTTTCAGAAAATTACTTTTAGTCTTAAAAGGCTTTTTTCTCAATTCTTCAATCAATTTTTTCAATATCGGGTTTGTTGGCCCAGTGCGCTTTGCCATTCGCTACACCTCGAATAACACTAATAATCAGAGTATAGATTTATAAAGGTTTTTACTCTTTCTCTATTGTTTATAATTTAAACTTTTTGAATTGGAGTATTCAGATTAGGCAGTACTATACCTATTTCTTTAAGTAATTCTATCCCTTTTTTAACGCCATATACTCCTTCGCTTCTTATTTCACCCTCTTTGTGAAAATATATAATTCGGTTTACATTTGTTCCTTTACTCGATCCTCTGTAAAGAACACACATATAATCTTCATCAGATGTGGTATTACCTGATTTTATTTTACCAAATTCTATCCCTTTCTTAATATCGCCCAATTCAAGTTCATGACTAAGATGTGCTATGTACAAATAAACAACCCTATTAGTTTCTCATATGATGTAATAAATTGAATCGAAAAATTAAATGTTTAATTGTGAATTGGACTAAAAATAGTATTTTTCAAGGAACAAAACATTTATGAATTCCCACAACAATATACAAATCTTACTTTAAATCAATTAGGTGGATGTTAAATGAGCGACAAAAAATATGTGTATTTTTTCGGTGAAGGAGACACAAAGAACAAGCAACTTTTAGGTGGAAAAGGTGCAAACCTTGGTGAGATGACGAAGATAGGTTTACCAGTTCCTCCTGGATTTACAATTACAACAGAAGTTTGTGATTATTTTTACAAACATGATAATAATTATCCCCCTGAACTCCAGGATCAGATAGAAAAAAATCTAACAAAGCTAGAAAAAGAAATGGGAATGAATTTCGGTGATAAGGAAAACCCACTTCTTATTTCTATACGCAGTGGCGCTGCTGTGAGTATGCCTGGTATGATGGATACAGTTCTTAACTTAGGGTTAAATGACGAGACTTTACAAGGTCTTATAAAAAAGACTGGTAATGAAAGGTTTGTATGGGATGCTTATAGAAGATTTGCCCAGATGTTTGGAGATGTGGTCATGGGTGTCGAGCATAGGCATTTTGAACATGCCATATCGAATAAGAAAAAGACAAAAGGCGTTGAATATGATACTGAACTGGAAGTCGAGGACTTGAAGGAACTTGTCAAAGAATATAAAGAAATTGTCGAAAAAGAGACGGGTAAGAAATTCCCGACAGATGTGAAAGAACAATTGAAGATGTCCATCGATGCTGTATTCGGTTCATGGAACAACCCAAGAGCCATAAAATACAGACGGATAAACGAGATAAAGGGTCTTATAGGAACAGCAATAAACGTACAGACAATGGTTTTTGGTAACATGGGTAATAATTCTGCTACGGGTGTAGCATTCACACGGGACCCAAGTAATGGGGAAAATAAGTTTTATGGAGAATATTTGATCAATGCACAAGGTGAAGATGTTGTCGCTGGTATAAGGACACCACAACCGATTTCAAAATTCAAAAAAGAGATGCCTAAAATACACGCCCAACTTTTGAAAATTAGAGACATACTTGAAAAACATTACAGAGATGTTCAGGATATCGAGTTTACAGTCCAGGAAGGAAAACTTTACATGCTCCAGACGAGGACTGGAAAGAGGACTGGTGTGGCCGCTGTCAAAATTGCTGTCGACATGGTTAATGAAGGGCTTATTACAAAAAAAGAGGCTTTGATGCAGGTTGATCCTGCAAAACTCGTCCAACTCTTACATAAATGTCTGGACCCCGTTGCAAAAGAAAAACATACGCCAGTTGGAAAAGGATTACCCGCTTCTCCTGGTGCAGCGGTAGGTAAGATAGTGTTCACAGCTGATGACGCTGCTATTTGGGCGAACGAGAAGAATGAAAATGTTATCCTTGTAAGACTTGAAACTTCGCCAGAAGATATAGAGGGAATGTATGCTTCTGAAGGCTTCTTGACAGCCCGTGGCGGAATGACTTCTCATGCAGCTATTGTCGCTCGTGGTATGGGTAAACCATGCGTCGCAGGATGTTCAGAACTTATCATTGACGAGAAAAACAAAAAAGTGAAAATAGGTGACAATGAATTGAAAGAGGGTGACTATTTGACCCTTGATGGGACGACTGGACAATTCTATATAGGAAAAATGCCTGTCATAGATCCTGAATTTTCTGGTGAGTTTGTAGTTCTTATGAAATGGGCAAAAGAAACGAAAAAATTAGGAATCTTAGCAAACGCTGATACACCTCATGATGTAGATATAGCAAAAAGATTCGGTGCTGAAGGCATTGGCTTGTGTAGGACAGAACATATGTTCTTCGAGGGTGACAGAATTGATGCGATGCGAGAAATGATTCTTGCAGTAGATGAAACAGGAAGGCGAAAAGCACTTGATAAACTCCTACCCTATCAAAGAGAAGATTTCATAGGAATTTTCAAAGTCATGGATAATATGCCTATAATAATAAGATTACTTGATCCACCACTCCACGAATTCTTACCTAAAGAAGAACACCAAATAAAAGAACTTGCAAAAACATTGAATGTTTCTGTAGAAATAATAAAAGAGAGGATAGAAAATCTTCATGAATTCAACCCTATGCTCGGTTTCAGGGGATGTAGACTTGGTATTGTTTATCCAGAGATTAATGAAATGCAGATTCGTGCAATATTTGAGGCAGCACTCAAGGTTAAACAAGAAGGTAAGAATCCATTACCTGAAATTGAAATACCAGTTATCATGCACGTTAAAGAGTTTACATTTATCAAGGACATCATTAAAAAAGTTGCAAAGGAAACAGGTGCAGAAGGAAAAAT
>DAOVGP010000019.1 GCA_030672375.1 Candidatus Aenigmatarchaeota archaeon
TTATCTTTCTGTTCTTTTTGTATACAATACATCCTTGTATTTTCTGTTGCTTCTTTTTCTCCATGCATGATATAATGGACAAAGTTTAATTCGACATTTGCTTTTTCTCCAAGAAGTTCTATGACTGGGATATAAGCTTTCAGAAATTGTAGACCATAAGGACAATAAGACATTACAAAGGCATGAACATCAGGTTTATCAGTCTTTGGGGTTTCTGGTGTTTGAGGTTCTTCTTCTTGTTCTGGAACTTCTGGTGTTTCTTCCAAGCTAATAATACCTTGCGGCAAGTACATATATGCACCATCCTTTGTTACGTGAATCGGTATTTCTTGATCTTGATAGGAAGTTATTATTTTGTATATACCATTCATTTCCTCTACTGAAACCAATGATACTGACCCAGTTTGGATTAAGTTCTTATTTATATAATCAATAACCTTGTTTGTTGTATCGTTGGCTGACATAACTGATTCTTGGTCAGGTTCAACAACTTGACCAGTAATAGTCCAACCACCAGCTAGTACAAAGGCCAATACTCCTATAAGAATTACTGTTGATACCATCCAAGGGTTAACATTTGGGATTTTAACCGTCAAACCCTTCTTTTTCTCTTCAGTCTTTTCGGCCATATTCTCACGCTATATCACTTAAATTGTAAAACAATAAACTTAAATATACTATCCATTTTTTAAAAATTAACTAATTCTCAAACTTTTTATTCCTTTTCTGGTTAAGGAGGGAATTGTCATAGATTTGTTTAATTTTTCTTTGCCATAACAAACCAAAAATTTCTTTTTCTTTGAGTCAGAATAGCGAGCAGTTAATGCGGCAGCCTTCTCTTTCGCTTCTTTTGTTTTTGGACCTTGCAATATCGTGATAGGACTTCCATAATCTAAAACTTCGAAATAATAATCGTTCTTATTTTTCATTTTCAATAGTTGTTTATTCTCATTTTCATTTCTACCTACGATTATTTTGTTTTTATCAAACCTGAAGTGTCTACCTATTTTGAGAAGATTAATATCATCAATACTTACTCTTTTTTTATGTTTAAACAGATCCTTGACTTTTACTGAAAATTCTTTATATGTAAGTAAACAACCACCGCCAGGGTGTGGATAATCTTTTATTTTAAATTTTTTTGCGAGTTCCATTTGTCTTTTTCTCTGTCTACCTTTGATATTCAATAACTTGTTTCTGTCAACCCAACCTTTCTTTTCAGCTTCTGTCTCTGGTAGCAGTTTAGCAGATAAAGGTCTTAACAACTTACCCTTTAAACCAGTTTCTTTCTCTATAAAATCTAAAGAATGTCTAGTTTGAGTCATAGGTCTTTCATTCAAAACTTCTCCTGTGAAGATGAAAGAAGCACCTATTTTTTTGGCATAAGCTTTAGCTTTTTTTAACATGAAGATTCTACAATCGATACAAGGATTCATATGTTTTCCATAACCATATTTTGGGTTTCTTATGACTCTAAGGTAATCTTCACCCAATTTAATGGTTTTTAATGGGATGTTGAATTTTTTTACTATTTTCTGTACTTCATTCTCTTTAGATATATGGAATGGAGAAACGAAGTTAACAGCAACAACATCGATTCCTTGGTCTATCATTAATTTTAATGCTAGTGTACTATCCAAACCACCAGATAACATAGCTATAGCTTTCATATTACTCATCAGATTATTGAATGGATTATTTAAAAAATTACTTTCGACGTTAACCTTAAATATGTAATTCAAATAAAATAATGTATTAAGGTTGGGTCGGATGGCCGGGGAATTAGTTTGCAACAAAGTTGATTAAATCAGCTCTTTCTACTCTTAAGAATAAACAACAACCTCTTAAAATAACTCTGAAATTATTAGATTCAAAAAATTTAAAAGAACATGAAAAAGTAAGATATTTAACTACAACATTATTCAATAAAAATAGTTAGTGCCGAGGTGGCAGAACGGCTATGCGACCGGCTGCAGAACTGGTATGCTGATGAGTGATGTGCTGATACCGGCTCAAATGGGTTCAACTCCCATCCTCGGCTTTCGGTAATAAAATGACATTAAAAGTTTTTAACACATTAACGAGAAAGAAAGAAGTTTTCAAACCAATCCACAAGGGAGAGGTTAGAATGTATACTTGTGGTCCTACAGTTTATGGGCCCCCTCACATAGGAAACATGAGGAGTTTTTTGATGGGTGACTTAATCAGAAGGTATCTCGAATACATCGGGTATAAAGTGAAATATGTCATGAACCTCACCGACATTGACGACAAAACCATCAGAGATTCAAAGAAGGCAGGTCTTTCTCTAAAAGAATTCACAGAAAAATATACGAAAGTATTCTTCAAGAGTTTAGATATGTTGAACATAAAGAAAGCCACATTCTATCCTATAGCAACAGAAAATGTTCAAGGTATGATTAAGATAACCAAAACATTAGTAGAAAAAGGTTATGCTTATGTTAAATCAGGGAGTGTTTATTATGACATTTCTAAGTTCAAAGACTACGGAAAACTCTCCAAGATAGATTTAAGTTCTATTAAAGTCGGAGCGACAGTTGATGTAGATGAATATGATAAAGATAACCCACAGGATTTTGCTCTGATGAAAAAGTCAACTGATGAAGAAGTTAAAAGGGGTATCTATTACGATTCAGAATGGGGGAATGTAAGACCTGGTTGGCACATAGAATGTTCTGTAATGTCAATGAAACATCTTGGAGAAACTCTTGATATTCACACTGGTGGTGTAGATCTTATATTTCCACATCACGAGAACGAAATAGCCCAATCAGAGGCTTACACAGAGAAAAAATTCGTGAATTACTGGATGCACGGAGAACACCTCCTCGTTGATGGACAGAAGATGTCTAAATCTCTAGGTAACTACTTTACTCTGGAGGATATCGTTGAGAAGTTCAGTCCAGAAGTTGTCAGGTATATGTTTGTTTCTACTCATTACAGAAAGAAATTGAATTATACAGATGAGTTTGCTGAGAATGCTAAGAGAAATTACGAAAAACTGAAAGAAACTTTTGATAGGATTAATTTCTTCTTGAAATCTGCTGATACTAAAAAAACAAAGTTAGATGATAAACTTCTTAAGAAATTACCTAAAATAAAGAAAAAGTTCATAGATGCGATGGATAATGATCTTAACACTCCTCTTGCTCTTCGAGTATTACATGAATTATCCAAGGAAATAAACAAATACTTGGAGAAAGGTAAGAACAAGAATGTTTTGAAAAAATCTTTGAAGTTGTTCCAAGAATTTTCTGACGTGTTTGGTCTGAACTTTAAAGAGGAAAAGAAAAAATTATCCAAAGATGTTGAAAAGTTGATTCAAGAAAGAGAAAAATCTAGAAAAAACAAAAATTGGAAGAGAGCTGATGCTATTAGAGACCAGTTAAGAAAAATGGGAATATTAATAGAAGACACTCCTGAAGGAGTAAAGTGGAAGATAAAGAAGACCTAAAAAATTGAGTAAAAATTTTAACTTCTTCTGTTGAATAAATAAGTTGCAATCAGAATCATAGAGAATGTAAACACAAAAATAACACTAAAACTCAACACAAAATTTATACTTGAAAACCCAATCATGACAAACCTTAATGATTCAACCGCGTAAGTTATAGGGTCTATATAGGTTACAACTCTTATCCATTCAGGAAGATTATTTATCGGAAACAATGCTCCAGATAGGAAGAACATCGGCATTACTATAAAATTCATTATCAATCCAAAACCCTCCAGTGTATCAAGTAAGGAGGCTATAGAAATTCCTATTCCAACTATACCTAAACTGATTAAAACCATTAAGGGCAGGACTATCAAAAAAGTACTGATATTTATTCTAACTCCAGAAAAATATTCGCTATACAAATTCTGTATACCAAATATCAACAAGAATATAATAGTACCTTGTATTAAAGCGGTTGTTGCTCCACCTAATGATTTACCGATTACGATAGATATTCTTGAAACTGGGGCAACCAACATTTCTTTCATAAACCCTAACTCCCGATCCCAGATGACAGATATTCCGGAATGCATAGAAGTGAACATTAATGCCATTACGATCACACCAGGAGCGATAAATGATGTATAATCTACCTGCCCACCAAATACAGGTGCCCTAATACCACTTCCAAAAATAAACAACCAAAATATTGGCATGGCTAAAGAGGCCAAAATTCTCTCTTTTGCACGATAATACCTTATCATCTCTCTTAACCAAACTGTATAAACTGCTTCAAGTTCACGCATTCAATGACCCCTCATGCCTCTTCTCCTTTTTAGTTCATCCCTCAGGTTTGCAGCCCCTTCTCTAATTTCCCTTCCAGTCAAATGTAAAAATACATCATTCAAAGTTGGTTTTCTAATGTTGGCTTCAATAACATATATTTTATTCTTCTTAGCCTTCTCTAAAACTTTCTTTATCTCTCTACCAGCATTCTTCACAGACAAAAGAACTTGACTGTCAAAGATTTTTGCTTTCTTAAAAACTTTCCTAGCCTTTTCTACATCATCGTCTGGTATATCAAGAATTATTGTGTCACCACCAAGATTATCCTTCAATTTTTTTGGTGTACCCAGTGCAATAATTTTACCATGATCTATTATAGCAACTCTATCACAAAGTTCGTCCGCCTCTTCCATGTAGTGTGTTGTCATCATTATCGTTATCTTGTATTCTTTCTTCAACTTCAGTATGTAGTCCCATACATGCTTCCTAGTCTGTGGATCTAAACCAAGAGTAGGTTCATCTAAAAATAAAACTTTTGGATAGTGTATTAGGCCTCTTGCTATCTCAAGTCTTCTCTGCATTCCCCCTGAAAAAGTTCTCACTATAGAGTCTGCTCTGGCTGATAACTCAACTAATTCAAGAACTTCATCTATTCTTTTTCGTCTCTCAGATTTTTGTACACCATACAATCTAGAATGCAATTCTAAATTTTCTCTTGCAGTTAACCTGTCATCCAGACTAGCATCCTGAAATACCAACCCAATACATTTTCTAACTTCAAGGGAGTGTTTAATTATATCATAATTACAGACTATCGCTCCTCCACTAGTAGGTTTCATCAATGTGCATAGCATGTTTATTGTAGTTGTCTTTCCTGCACCATTAGGGCCAAGAAAGCCGAATATCTCTCCAGTTCGAACATTGAATGAGAGGTTATTCACCGCTTTTAAATTTTTATAGATTTTAGTAAGGCCAGCAACCTCTATTGAAAGAGAATCAGTTTTTGTTTTTAAATCAGCTTTATCCACAGCAAAAATTGCTACTCCTTTTTTACCGCATTTAGGGCAAACTACCTTTATTTTGTCCCCTAGGTTACCTTGGCATGAAATTTGCGTGTTACACTCTGGACAAGCAAAAGTTTTCGTTATCATGATTCTACTCCAATAACTAGGTTATCTGAATACATTGATGATTATTTAATTATGTTGAATATTCAAAATTTTACATCTAAATATACAATTATCAAAAATGAAAAAAATAAGGTTTTAGAACGTAACAACAACCAGATCACCAGCCCCTAATAGAAGAGATATGCGTTCTTTATTTTAGTAATATGCTATGAAAAATTTAATCTGCCTCACTCTATTAAATCACATAAGAGAAATCTATTTAAATTATGTGTTAATGCAGATACTTGCAAATGAATAAAACAAAGGTTTTACAGTTTCATTTGGGCCTTTGAAACTTTTTGTTTTCGTTCTTTTGTTATGACTCGGGCAATATTGCCTGAGGAGGTTAAAAAAATGAAAGGAACTATCAAATGGTATAATCCAAGAAAAGGATATGGATTTATCCAAGGCGAAGAGGGAAAAGACGTTTTTGTTCACCAATCGGCCATACCAGCAGGAACATATCTGAATGAGGGCGATCAGGTTGAATACGAGATCGAAGAAACAGAAAGAGGGGTAAACGCAAAAGACGTAAAGAAAGTATAAACATCTCATTTATTGTGACGTTACAACAGTGGGAAAATACCCACTCTTTTTTAATTATTTTTAATGGAAGTTGGCTTTCCTTGTTTTCAAAAAAGTTGCAAATATTTAAGTAGAAGTAAGTAATGGGTCATTCTGTGCCACAGGTGAAAGGGATGCGCTAATCAATCTAGTGTACTTCTTATTTCATATGTGGGGAAAACAACAAGAAGGAGAAAGTATGAATATTGCAAAAGAAGGAGATACAGTTAATATATTGTGTGAAGCTAAATTGGAAGATGGTACGATATGCTATAAGAATGGGAAAGAAAATCCCTTAGAGTTTGTTGTCGGAGAAGGAAAGTTCTTTACAAAAATAGAATCTGCCTTAAAAGATATGGAGGAGGGGAGATCAAAGACGATAATCCTTGAACCAAAGGAGGCGTTCGGTCCGTACATAGATGATCTTGTGATGGATGTTCCAAAGGATGTCTTTCGTTCAGATGTAGAACTAGATGTTGACTCGAAGGTTAAAATAGACGGCCCTTCAGGAAAAACTTACTAT
>DAOVGP010000041.1 GCA_030672375.1 Candidatus Aenigmatarchaeota archaeon
ACAATACAATGGTTGAAAAAAAAATTTGGGGTGAGGATAGTTGGAGGGGGTTAATTTTTGGATATTTGAGATGACCAGTAAATTGAGTGGCATTATTTTTACGAAAGCATCGATGGAACAGAGTTTTGAGAAAGTATACGAGCGAGTTTTTGAACAGATATCGATTAAAGACTTTGAAGATGATGTTCATATTCTGGAAATATTTGGGGATGTTGGTGGTTAACAAGAAAGAGAAAACCTTTGGAAAAGGAGCAGTTAAATGTAGAAAGTGTGGAAGACATGGCGGCGTAATCAGAAAGTATAATCTTAACTATTGTAGGCAATGCTGGAGAGAAATTGCTAAAAAACTCGGATTCAAAAAATATAGTTAGATTGAATGTTGGAAATTATTCTTCTTTTAGTTGCATTCATTGGATCTGGTTTAGCATCTATTCATGATTTAAAAACAACTGAAATTCCAGATGAGATTCCTTACGTCATGATGGGTATTGGTATCGTAGGGAACTTGATTGAATCTTACCTTGCTTGGAGTTATTGGCCTTTTCTTCTTTCTGTTATAGTTGGGCTATCCTTCCTTGGGATTGGTTTTTTGATGTATTTTATGGGACAGTGGGGAGGTGGAGATGCTAAGTTACTTTCTGGTATAGGTTTTCTTTTACCACAGTTACCTCCACAATTTCAAGTTTCTTTATTCTTCCCTTTTCCTGTAAGTTTCTTCTTCAACGTGTTTTTTGTTGGAGCTATTTATATGATAGTATTCGCTTTGGCCATGGCAATAATAAACAAGAAGATATGGACTGTTTTTTTAAACGATTTGAGAGCTAATTCTAGAACGATTTTGATCTTAAATTCTGTTTTGGTTGCTGCACTATTCTTATCTGCCGTTATTTTCACTAGATATTATCAATCGTTCCCTGTGTTTGATGTGATGGCTTTCGGGATTATGATAATTTTAGTTTTTTCGGGACTCTTCATCTTGTGGAAATTCATTAAGACTGTAGAGAGTGTACGATCCAAGAAGAGGATACCGACATCAGAATTGAAAGTAGGAGATGTGCCTGTAGATTATAAAATCTGGGAAGGAATTACAGAAAAAGAGTTGAAAAAGATCAAAAGGTCCAAGAAAAAATATATATGGATAAAGGAAGGAGTAAGGTTTGCACCTGCTTTTCCCATAGCTTTAGCATTCACTATTTTAGTGGGCGATGGAATTCTTTGGCTGATCAATTTTAGTAGTTTGTTTTATTAAAAGTGCGATTTGGTTTCTTAGGAGCATTAAATTTTTTTTAATGTTTTTCTAATCTCTCAATTCCGTTCATAAACGGTCTTAAAACTTTTGGTATAACAACAGATCCATCTTTTTGTTGAAACTGTTCAAGAATTGCTATCATAGTCCTACTAGTAGCAAGAGCAGTATTGTTCAGAGTATGCACAAACCCAACAGGAACTTGACCTTCCTTCTCTCTAAATCTTGTATTCAACCTTCTTGCTTGATAATCAGTACAATTAGAGTTTGAACCAACTTCCCTGAATTTACCATCGACCATCCAAGCCTCTATGTCATATTTTTTTGCTGCTATCGAACCAATATCTCCTGTACAAACATTAACTACTCTGTAATGCAACCCTAAAGCTTGGTATAATTCTTCACTATTCTTCTGGAGTTCCTCATGGAATTTCCATGATTGTTCTGGTGAGGAAAAAATAAACTGTTCGATTTTGTTGAATTGATGCATCCTGAACAAACCCTTTGTGTATTTTCCGTGTGTTCCGATCTCTTTTCTGAAGCAAGCACTTACACCAACGAACTTTATCGGTAAGTCCTTTTTATCTAGAATTTCGTCCATGAACATCGCGCCCATAGGATGCTCAGAAGTGGCAATTAAATAGAGATCTTCGTTCTCAACTTTGTAAGTTACCATTTCAAAATCAGATAAATCAGTTACGCCCTCGTAAGGTTTTCTTCTGATCATAAACGGAGGTTCGATGAGAGTATAACCTTTGTTCATCAAATGTTGAATCGCAAACCTCTGTATAGCTAAATCTAGTAAGACTAACTCTTTCTTTAAGTAGACAAAACCCGCTCCCGAAACTTTTCCTGCCCTTTTCACATCTATTAACCCTAAATCAAGAGCGATTTTCAAGTGATTTTTTGGTTTAAAATCGAACTCCGGTGGTTTACTCCAGGTTCTAATGACAACGTTATCATTATCATCCTTACCATAGGGTACAGATTCGTGGAGGATGTTTGGAAGTTTCATCAAGATAGAATTAACTTTATCCTTGTATTTTGTGGATTGAATTTCTAATTTTTTTATTTTATCTGGTGTTTCTTTAACTTCTTTCATCTTAGTTTTGACATCTCTACCTTTTTTCTTAAGCTGTGCTATTTCTTTAGTGATGATATTCCTTTTATGTCTTAGGTTGTTTATTTTCTGGATTGATTGTCTCCATTTCCTATCGTTCTCTAGAAGATTGTCAACCCATTTAATCTTCTCTTCGTCTCTTCTCCTCTTCAAATCTTTCTTCACTAATTCCGGTTTTTCTCTAATCAATTTTATGTCCAACATTTTTTCAGCCCATTAAACATGTTTCAAACTTTTTCTATTCTATTAATTCTTTATTTTTAGTTTTTTTCAAGTTAACCTAATTCAGATTTTATATATTCTCTAACAAATTTTTCAATCTGGAGAGCATATCGTTCAAATTTATCCTCCTCAATCGGAACTGATATTGTACCATCGTACCACAATGGATTACTTTCACCTAAAGCTAGTCTGAATCTTGATTTCAAAGTATCGAATAATGAATACAGTTTATCTAACCCTAATTCATAAGGTGTATTCCACCCTATGTATATCGGCAAGTATACTTGCCCTGTTCCTGGTTTTTGACTTATTACTTTGCTTTCCATTTCTTTCTACCTCCATTTAATTTTGATAAAAATAACTAACCTAGTTTTAGAATGAAAAAAACTTTGGTTAGATAAATTGCCAATAGTCTAGTTCCATTAAGAGCTAGACATACTAGACGATCCGGAAGATCCGGAACTACTAGAAGAACTAACTAAAGATTTAGAAAATGATAGAAATCTCGATAAGCAAATTTCAGTTGAGTTTGCCTCAGATTTAAATGCCATCATTTTCACTTATTCCTTTTTTAAGTCGGAAAGTATTTAAACTTTATAAGATTTTTACAATGGTAATTTTCTTATGTTTCTCTTCTAATAATATAATAAGGTGTTTAGTTGAGTAAGAAGGCATTGGTAGAAGCAGCATTGTTCGTCTCAGAAGATCCGTTGACTTTGAATAAACTCTCCAAAATTTCTGGGATAACGTCGATGAAGTCCCTGAAAGAGATATTGAATGAAATCAGAAAAGAATTAGATATTAGTTCTCGAGGTATAGAACTAGCTTTAACGAGCGAAGGATATCAACTTCAAGTAAAAGACCAATTCTTAGAAAAAGTTGCGAATTTGACCACATATTCCGACATATCAAGAGGGTCTTTGAGAACTTTGAGTATAATTGCTTTAAAACAACCTATCCTGCAATCTGAAATTATCAAGATTCAAGGAAATAAGGCCTATAACTACATAAAGGGCCTTGAAAAAAAGAAACTCATCAGGACCGAAAAAGCTGGTAGAACTAGAGCCATATACACAACTAAAGAATTTGAAAGATACTTTGGTAAGGATTTAAACGGTATTCAAGAAAAGTTAAAAGTTGTTGATGGGGCTTCTATTATGAAAGACGAGCCTTTCCCATCCTAGACTATTGGAATCTAAGATAAAATGCCTTATCAATAGTTAGGAAATATTTTATTCTGGAAAAAAGAAATTTAGACTATGAAAATGACTAAATTTCTGGTATTTTTAATCTCTTTTTCTCTGATATGGGCTGTTATGATGCGATTATCTTTATCTCAGGAGCACATCAAAATAAAGCTTAAAATCATTTTTCCAAACATTACAGTCCTACAAGGAATTTTAACTGACACTGCATTTAAAGCTGAAAACTTACACGATGAGTCTGTAGTTGTGGACTACAAATTTGAAAAACCATCTAATATGGACATCTGGTCTCGTCCTGAAAAATGGAGTAAAGAAATAAATCCGAACGAATCGACAACAATTCATCTATCTATTTTTGCAGGTAAAAACGTGAAAAATGATACCTATACCATCAAGGTATGGGCACAAGCCTTGGAAATGATAGGGGACAATCACATTCAGAGTGAAAAATATCCTATCAACGTGACAGTTTTGTATAACCCTATATTACATGTAACCACGACGACTACAACAGTGACAACTATAATGACAACCACGACAACTCTGCTGACAGAAAAAATTAGGGAAGACTTATTAACAAGAGAAAACTTGGCAATTTTAGTTGTCGTTATATTTGTAGGCCTTTTATTAATTCCTTATTTATCTTTCAGAGAAGGAGGAACAAAAAGTCCTGATGAAACCACTGTAAAAGATGAAGATTCAGATTAAGTGCAGGGGCTGAGATTCGAACTCAGGAACCCACTAAGGGACAGGAGCCTCAGTCCTGCGCCGTTGACCTGACTTGGCTACCCCTGCATGCTAAAATCTTAAACGTATTAAAATTTACATTTAATTGATATAAATGAGGTTTGATTTAATTTTTTTTGTAGGAATTGTAATCCTCCTGATATTTTTGTATTTCAAAAAATCACCAGCAAAATATACTAACGTAAAAATTGGAAACACTATAGTCAAAGCAGAAATAGCTGATACATATTTAAAACGAATCATAGGTTTAATGTCGAGAAAATACCTTCCAGAAGACCAAGGTATACTGTTCGTTTTTGACCAAGATGGGTTTCACACCATATGGATGATGAACATGAATTTTCCTATTGATATCATTTGGATTGGTAATGAAAAGAATGTGGTTGATGTAGTTAAAAACGCTCAACCTTGTAAATTAAATTGTCCAATCTACAGACCAAAACAAAAGGCAAAGTATATCCTGGAAGTAAATGCAAATTTTACAGAAGAATATAAAATAAAAATCGGTTTGCCTTTAGAATTTAACTTACCTTGATAACAAACTCAGAATTTCAAGAATGGCTCTAATGGCTAAAAATTCAGTTCTTTGGTTATCATTCAAATCTTTGATACAGCACAAATCTAATCCAGCAAGTTTACTCTTACCAAAAGCTTCTATTAATTCAATGAATTCATTCAGGAACAAACCGTTCGGTTCAGGAAGATCTACTTTAGGAGCGATAGAAGGATCGAAGGCATCGATATCAACACTGATATAAACTTCAGAACCATCAATAAATTGTTTTAATCTTTTTTTTACTCCCTGAATATCTTTTTTAATCTGATTGGGAGTGGCGTAAGAAATCCCGTTCTTCTCAATAAAATCAAACTCGAATTCATTACAAGATCTTACACCGATCAGAAAGATATTCTTAGGGTTCATGAATTCACAAGCTCTTCTTAACCAGGTTGCATCATTGATTTTTGGGTTAAACTTAACGCCGTTTATAAAATCTAATCTCATGATTTCTTTATCCTTGCAATCATCCTTCAAATCACAATGTGCATCAAAAACTACTAATTTCACGTCTTTGAATGCTTTTAGGGCGTAGAGAGTCAGTAAATGACCGCCACCAAGAATCAACGGGATCTTTTTCACTTCTAATATATTATTAGTCGTTGTAGTAATCTCATCCAATTTCTTTAATTTTAAGTTACCAACATCAGAAATTCTTGCATCATCCAATAAGTTTATTTTTTTATCCATGTCGAATACTTCAACATAGTCGCTAGTTTCTCTTAAAGAACGTAAAACTTTCTTCGAATCTCTGCCTAAAGGAACACCAAAGGCTATGACATTGGCTTCTCCTGGTGTGTATAAGTCACAGAGGAATTTTACAGACATATTCACTTAATTTGTTATAAGAACTTTTTAAAAATATGCTTATCTTATGCAATTCAATAAAACTTCCTAATTTTAATAAAGTTTTTTAATTCCAAATTATTATTGAGTCATATGAAAATCAGATATTTGAGCCACGCATGTTTTGAAATAAAAAATAAAAAGACTATATTGATAGACCCATATTTTTCTGATAATCCCTTGGCACCAAAGTACGAAGGAAAACCAGACCTAATATTCGTTACACATGAGCACTTTGACCATTCAGATGTTGCTAGTTTTGATTTAAGAGTGGTTTGTCCCATTGGATTTAATTGTAAAAATCCTGTAACGATGAAAATTGGAGACATAAAAATTATTGATGATATCAAAGTTCAAATGGTTTCAGCATCTCATCATCAGAGTAAGTATGCAACGGGTTATATAATAGAATTTGAAGATAAGAGGATTTATCATCCTGGTGACACTTATTTGGATGGTATTAAACCATTAAGAAAGATTGATGTTTTCTTTGTTCCTATTGGAGGGCATTATACTATGAATTCAGAAGAAGCAGTGAAGGCTTTACAAATCATAAAACCTGACTTAGCGATACCGATGCATTTTAACACATTTCCACAGATAAAGGCAAACCCAGAAGAATTTAAAGCAAATGCAGAGAAATTAGGCTATAAAGTTAGAGTCATGAAGATAGGTGGAGAAATCGAAATTTAGACATTAATCTTGATAAAAACAAAGAAAAAATCGGAATATAGTAAGAAATAAAAAATTTATCATCTAAAATAATTATTCTATGTTTAAATCAAGAGAACCTAAATTTAAGATTAGCGAAAGTGGAGAGAAATATCTTGAGAGAACAAGAGATTTTACTTGGAATATACCAATACCTTTAATTTTGATGCACCTCGTGGATAATCCTTCAGGAGCTTATTTACATGAATTCAAGGATTGTTCTACAAATGCAAAATATCTATTAGAAGATTTATGTAAAAAGGGATATGTGGACCGAGTCTAACCATAATTCCCCATTTCAAAAAAATAAAAATCAACCATTCTGAATATTCTTTTAATTATTATTTAGATGCCCCCGCCGGGATTTGAACCCGGGTCCCAAGCTCGAGAGGCTCGTATCCTTGACCGAACTAGACTACAGGGGCAACTAAATTACAATATCTAATTTAATACTTATAATTTGTCAAGAAGTAAAGGTTAAAAATCATTTAGGTGATATATCCAAGATATCTTCAGATATCAAATGCTTATCCTTTTCTCCAGTCAACGCATCTATGACATCAACAGTTCCATCCTCGTAAAAAATCAACCAGTAAGGATAATAACACATCTTCCTTTCAACAGCTTCAGGACTGAATAAATCCAAAACTTTATTCGTCTGAGATTTCTTAACCTTGAAAGGCAATAAATCACCAGCATACTTATAGTTGACAGGATTTTCAGTAATTTGATTTTCTATTATATGTTCAAAATTCAAGTTAAGGTTACTATCGTATTGACTGTCTTCTTTGGATATCATATCCTGTTTCTGTAATTTAGATATTATTCCTGTCAAATCGTTCTCGGAAATCTTCAAACGCTTCGATATCTGCTCGAACGTAGACATACCATAAGTCGATAGATACAATAAAACAGCTTTCTTTTTCATATCTAACCTTAGCAATTTAGCCAATCCATCTGTTCTTTCTAACACATTATCTCTTGAAAAAACTAATTCACCCGATAGTCCGTCCACGAATATGTTGTCAATTTTTTCTCCTTCTTTAGTCTGGAACTTACAGTTCAATCTCCATAAAGGATAATAGATTAGTTTGAATTGCTCGAATTTCTTGATTATATTTTTTTTCACATCCTCTTCCAAGAGTTTTGGATAGAAATACAGTATGTCACCTTCCTCTTTTTCCCTGAGTTTTTTTGGCATCATCGCAGGGGCACCCATATGATTAGTCCTTCTTATCCTTATGTTGACTATCAATGGCTGGTCTATTACACCCACGACAACAGCCGTTCCTATGGGCAAAACCTTTAACTGTGACTCTATTCCTCTTGTTATTCCCTCCACCGAATCCATTATCGACCTTAAGTCATTAGGATTGGTTACCCTTAAGAAGACTTGGGTATTACATTGAGAAAGAACATTCTTATCTACTCTAGCAGGTCTTTGACTGATGACTGCAAGACCCATTCCGAATTTTCTACCTTCTGATGCGACTGTCCTGAGTATTTGTGAACTGATGGCCTCACCACCAAAACCCCTTTCTGGACAAAAGTTTTGTGCTTCCTCGACTACTAAAAGGAAGAAAGGTATCTTTCCACTTTTCCTCTCTTCGAATAAATCTTTAACAATCTTATAAACAACGAGTTGCTGAACGTCTGGTGCTACACCTTTCAAGTTGATGATGCTTAAAGTATCCTTCTTAACGAGATCAGAAGGTTTGATATAGTTGGCGCTATCAAAAAGTCCAGTCGATTTCAGTAAATCTAAAACGGATAGAGTGCCCCACTTAGCCCTACTACTGGATGCGTATACTTGTTTTCTGATATCTTCGATCGTGTATTCTGGTTTTCCTATATTTTGTACAGCAGAATAGATGACACCCATTTGGTTTGATGTTAACTTGAAAGGAAACATATCGAAGACTTCTTGGTAGTTTAGCTTATTCTTGAATTTGAGTTTTTTAGCTCCTTCCATCAGATTTTTTTCTAGACAGAATATCTGTAGGTTCTTCTTGTAATCCTTGGGTTTTACACCAAAGCTAGATATGTATTTGATCTCTTCTGGTTTTTTATTACGTTCCCTCAAAGAAAGATATTCGCCATGCGGATCAATGACAACGACAGGAAGTTTGTTTTCAATGAATTCTTCCAACAATACGCCGATAAAGTATGATTTACCAAAGCCAGATTTAGCTAAGACAGCTAAGTGTTTTGTTATTAAAATTTTTGGATCAAGATTCACTCTTAGGTTTTCAGAACCGTCCAACAGACCGACATAAAGACCAGAACTTTTTAGACTGAGTACTTTTTTTATTAAACCATCGTCTGCTTTGTAAATGAATGAACCTGGTTTAAATGGCATCCTTGGTAGTCTAACAGTTCCTCTCTTATCTGTGTACCCTATCACAGAAACTTTAGCAACAGTCTTATTTTTTTCTTGAGTTATGCCATCTATTCTGCCTAAAATCCAATGTCTCTCAGGGTCTCTAGTTGCTATAAAGTCCATTTTTTTGACTACATCACTAACCTCAAATTCAAACTTTTCTGGAGAAGTTCTACCGATTATTCTTCCTACGAGCATTCTTTCACTAATTAATATTCATGGGAGTTTAACTTTAAGGAAGTTTAGGTTTCAAGAATGAAATGATAAAAATTGATTTTGGGCCCGATGGGATTAGACTCTCAAAGTCATTGAAGTTGTACAAAAAATCTATCTGATTCGGGTTGGTTGAAAGATTTTATAGTCATAGAATTTAAGCTTGGACCGGGGGGAATCGTATTTCAAATTTTGGTTCTCCTAGGTTTAATGGATTTTAGGGGAAACTATATTAGCAACATTCCAAGCCTTTTTTCTTCGCTATTTTTGTTATGTTGAGAGCAATCTATATCGTATGTTTATTGGACAATGAGGAGAAAACTCAGAGAGAAGAGGTTTTATGGACCCTCTCCTTACTCTTTCTCTTCTTCTGATTGTTCTTCTTCTTTAGTTTCTTCTTCCTTACTTTCTTCTTCTGTTTGTTCTTCTTCTTTAGTTTCTTCTTCCTTACTTTCTTCTTCTGCCATTCAATTTCACCTCATCTTAATTTATGAAAATATTTATGAAAAGTAAGTTTAATTGGCTTTTAAATTATATAAAGTTCACTATAACCTATTACATTGTTTTTTCAAATCATTTCTGATTTCTTTTAGTACCTGCAGTTTTTCTTTTTCGATAACCAATATAGTCATCTCTTTTTTTTGTCTTTCTTTTATTATCTATTCCAATAGTCATCAAGAATAATCTACCCACATACTTTTCTATACCGTCGTGAAAAACTCCGACTTCAATATTTCCGACATACTCCCTAGTTTCTCAAGGAGAATAAATCTATCTGATTCGGGGTTATCCTTTTTGAATTTTTTTCCATTCTTTATATTTTTTCACAGGATTAGTCACGAACATAGTGTTAGGAATTATGACAAGATCACCATCATCCTCTCTCAGTGTCGTACTTCTTATACTAATTTTTTGAACGACACCCCCATGATTTTTAATTTTAATGCTATCACCAACTTTGAATGGTTTATCAGCATGCAAAAGTATTCCTGAAACTAGGTTCTGAATTATATCCTTCATTGCGAAGCTGATGGCAATGCTAAAAGCACCTATACCAACTACAACAGAAGTTAGATCTACTCCTATCACTCCTAATAAAATAAAAAATCCAATCACCCAAGTCACATACTTTGATAAATTTGTTATTGTGTTTTCAATTTTTTCTGGGAAAGGGGTTTTATTGAATATTTTCCTTAAACTGAACGAAACTATTTTTGAACCTATAAAGGTTCCGATTACTATTCCAATGATCTCTATTATGAACCAAATACCAATATCACCTAAAAGTGGTATGTTGGTTGTCGAGGGTATCATTTCACTAAATATATCAATAAATCCAGGGTTAACTAGATAGATCAGAAAAACCACTAAAATACATAATAAAGCAGACAATCCAAGTTTTTTTATCATAACTTTTAAAGGAAATGTAAATTTTAAATATGTTATTCTATCTGATCGGATTATTTTCTTTCAGCATCCTTCACCCTCTCGTTAAGAGTATGAGTCTTTACTACTCTCTCACAAAATTTACAAATTATTTTAGAGACCCACACATTACCTTTCTGTTCTGTAGACTGAATAAAACGTCTTTTCCCACAGAATTTACATTTTTCTTTTTTAAACATTACTATCAATCCAAATTTGTTGTTGAATAATATTTTGAATTTTAGAATTATTATATCGACTACAGATGATGTCAGAAAAAAGACAGCTGATTTAACTAACGACAAAAACCCTATTTCCTAAGAACATCTTCTCATGTCCATCTTTTGTCTTTGAAACAACGGCTTTAGGATGTTTTAATTTTAACTCTTCAAACTCCTCTTTTGTGACATGTTGAATTATCCTTCTCTTTACCATTTTAATCATTCAATCATTTGAACTTTATACCTTTTGGCCCTTCATGCTCTATCTCTCTCATACCTAATCCTTTCAACTTATTCACGAGTTCTCCCAGATCTGTTTTCGACCAGAGGCTGAGTCTGTTCATCTCTGGAATTATTCGTACGATACCGATTCTGGTCCTGATAGTAATTTTATGTTTCATCTTATCCATCCCAAGAATCTCTTCTCTCAATACATCTAGAATGGCTTTTTCCATATCCTTATTTTCGTAAATAAACTTTCTCTTAACCATTAAAAACACCTTCTTATTGAATGTAATAACAACATACCTATGGAGTATAGAGCGAAATGTAAAGTATAGTATCTCCCCTTATCAACATGTCTGGAGATTTCTCTTTACCGATTTCTGCATCACTCACCCATATGTTCAGATATAAATCAAATGCTTTAAGATTACCAATGATTTCTTTGCTGTTCTTGAGTTTAATAAAAACCATCTTTTCTCTCAGTTGCTCTAAGGTATCCAAAGGCCTTTTTGTCATGATACTCTCTTTTTGATTAAACATCTTTAAAAAATAAATTATTATGGGGTTATAAAGGGTGTTTAATCATTTCAAATCATTCTCACGTTCAAGTGTTTCTATTAATTCTTTCAATACCTTTTCCATCGCTTCGATAGTTCTTGAACCACAGATGATGATCTTTCCACTATGGAATAAAAGAAAAGTAATCCTAAATTTTGTCCTGTAGACTAAACCAGGAAACGTATTCGGTTCGTATTCAACATTCTCCAGTTTCAGGAGTTTATCTACATCTATTAATTTCCCTGTATCAGAAGTAGATTCTCAAAGTCGATTTAGTTACCCAACCGAGTTATGTGATTCGGATTGTTTCAAAGGGTTCAATGGGCCTCACATTTTTACAGACCCCAGAATTTTCCATCTACAGACTTTCTAGTCCTTGAATTTTAAGTGGGCTCGACGGGATTCGAACCCGTGATCTCCTAGTCCGAAGCCAGGCGCATTATCCAGACTCTGCTACGAGCCCGCTGAAGATTTTCGGTAATATCTATTTAAATTAAGGATTAATTAACAAAAATCTATCTGATTTCCCTTATAATGTTCAGGTATAATCATTCCTGCGATGTCAAAGATTCATATAGTGAAGAACTAGAGTGATTTATTCTATTTATTACATATTTAGTTTGTTCGACAAGTTCCTCATGAATTCTCATTCTATCAAGGAGTGATAAACATGTTTGTGAACCTCTTATAATGGCTTTATTAGCCTTGTAAACATCGTCCATTCTCTTATCTTTATGAGCTCTCAATAATTCTCGATAATTTTCTAAAATTTCAGTAAAATTCTCGTCAAAAACATACCTTCTAAAACCTAAAGTCTCGCATATGAGGAATATATAGTACAATTTATGAAGATAATCTAAAACCATAAAATTTATTGAAATTCTAATTTTAAATTTTTATTTTTGATTTTTGTTCAACCACAAATTTTTTCTGCTTCTCTGGAAAATTTCTCTAATTTTTTTAATCGAATTTTCGCGATTTCACTGAGTTTCTCTAAATCCTTTCTCAATAAATGTATTGCCAAGATCAAACCAGCGTTCGCCAATTTTTTCTGAGAATGTCTGTCCAATGTTCTCAAAATCGTTATTGGATAAAGTTTCTTTTTTTCTACTAATACCTCCAAACCTTGCTTTACAGGATATCTCCATCCTATCAATTTCAATTCTTTATTATTTGCATACTTAATCGTATCCCGAGAAAATTTTGTGTTGCAAACTAACCAAGGTTGGTCGAATTTTTGACATGATCCTTGTTTCCAACCATCTCTCAAATCCAGAAATCTGGCATAAGTATATAATGCAACTTTTAATCCAGTATAAATTCCAGGTAAGTTATGATACTTACACTCTATCATGTAATTTTTGTTCTCTTTTGTTGCTATAACATCGATTTCATGTTTAACACTAACACCTTTAATTATACGATTCCTTTTTGTCCAATAACCATACTCTCTTAGAATTTCAGAGATGAAATGTTCAAAAGTAAAACCAGCAGGTCCTAATCTAAAGATAGAGCTTTTTAAGTCATATCTTGCGGCAACATACGGCATCTCTTTTTTCAATAATCTCAAAGTCATTCGGAGAATTTCTCTGGTCGTTATACCATCATGAGAATTTCTCTCAACTTCATCCACTATCTTTTGCGCAAGCTCTAGTGTAGCACCAGCCCTTAAACAAGTTCTTTTTATTTTATCTGGTCTGAATTGTTCTGTTTCCCCAGAAGCCTTTGTTACTAACATGGATGATCAATTCCCCATTTTCTATTATAAAATATGTTAGCCTTAGATAAAATACACACAAGAATTGAATCATTTTAGAATTTTACCTGTCTCAATATACCACAAATATAAATCAAGTTCACCTAGAGTTATGTTTAACTTATCTGCGAGAGTTTTTAATATTTCTTCGATTTCCAAGTATTTTTTCGGCGTTAATGTTTTGGGGCGTTCTATCAACCTGTGTCTGACAAGTAAATCTATTATGTGAAAATCTATTATTGCCAGATTTTCATAACCTATATTTCTCAGGAAATGGCTGGCCTCTTTGTAACCAAAACCTTTTACTTTCTTCACAAACCATTCCCTTAATTTTTTCTCGTTTTCAAAAATGTCCATTGTACGTTTAAGGAAATCCTTATGTTTCCTGGCTTCTATGATATATTTTGCCCTTGCAGTGGGATAACGATGACCTAGTGTTTCAAGTCTATCGATCAGTTGGGATTCAGTAAAATAACAGAAACCATCCTTTATCTCATTCTGTATTTTTATGCTGCGCTCAGCATTGAAATTGGCTGTCATTATACAGAAACAGAGTTCATTGAATATTTCATCATTCGAACCTTTACCGATTTCTTTGAATTCTTTTATACGAGTGTCCACGAATTCTTTAACTTTACTGTTCTTCAATTTTTCAACAGACTCTATCAGCTTTATCATTAGTTTTATTAAGTTTTGATATTTTAAAAAAGGTAATTGTTAAAAACTCTATGATTCGGCGTTCGCCTAACAAAATCAACAACCTTTTTCTTATTGACTATCGAATAAAAGATTATGTCAGATGATGAACCAGTTACAATTGTCGATAGAGAGGTGTTAAAAGTATTATCTGCAGACACAAGAATGGATATATTGAAAATGCTTTCTAAAGGTGACCGTACACCCTCTTTTATTGGTAAGAAACTTGGTAAAACTAGCTCAACAATTGTCGAACATTTAGACATACTTGTAAAGGTAGGTTTGGT
>DAOVGP010000029.1 GCA_030672375.1 Candidatus Aenigmatarchaeota archaeon
GAAGGATACAACATGTTTGACTTAGTTTTAAATTTTAATTTTCCATTAACAGTTTATTTTATCATCTGGTTCATGTTCATAATTTGGCTGTTCGAATCGAGAAAAGAAAGAAAATTTTGGGTTGTTCTTTTGATTTTACTGATCATCACATCTATAGTTGCCATGAACTGCATGAACTGCCTTCAATTCTAAGACATTTATTTATAAGACACAAATAATATATTAAAATTATTAAAAGGAAGGAGGAAGAAAATGAAGAAGTTATTACCTTTGTTGCTTTTGACTTTAGTAGTTGTCGTTTCTGGATGTTTAGGTCAAGCGCCAGTAACAACAATAACCTGTACTGGTGCAGGAATTTCAGATGGCGTAACGATAACAGATTTCATTTTTGATTTTAATGAGATTTACGGAGGAGAATCAGTGGGTTTAGAGATGACAGTTGAAAACCTTGGTGGTTCAGATGGTTTATTTGAAAGTTACCAATTGTTTGGACCTGATTTCGGTACTGGAGCTATGCAGTGGGAAATTACAAGTGGAAGTGGATCAGCATTAGATCTAGCTGTAGACCTATCAGCGCCAAACCAAGACTTGGGTATTCCAGGCGGAATGGAAACAATATTATGGACGGTAAAAGCACCTAGTGGATTAACAGTTGAGACACCATTCAATTTCAACATAAGAGAAACTTATGAATACCAAACATCATTTTCTGGTATATTAACAGTGATGAGCTCGACTTACTTAAGAACACTGCCACCAGAAGAAAGAAAGGAATTGATTCAGAGTGGAGGTTTGACTGCACAATGTCATACTGGAGGACCCATTAAAGTTGAAGGTGCCGCAGGTACACATTTTGTAGACCCAGCTAGTTCACCAAAAAAGATAAGGTTCAAAGTTACTAACGTAGGACCTGGTTATCCATTCTATGAGACTGGAGGAGATAGTAATTACGATGATATAAGTGATACAAGTATGTACAGAGTTCATGTTAAGCCTACTACAGGAACAGTAGTTTGTGCCGATCAAGTTAAAACCTTAAGTAGAGGGCAAACTGGAACGTTTGATTGTACTTTTACAGCACCAACACCATCAGCGAAGACGGATTACACTTTCCAAGTGGACATAGAATACTACTATTGGCAAGATAGTGCAATAGCAATCAAGGTACTAAGACCGCTTTAGAGGAATTTAACTCTACCTCTATTTTTTAATTTTGGTAGAGATTTTAAGTTTTGTTTAAGAAAGGGTTTATTCTGGGTTTTATTTAAAATTAAAAATGTTAATTGATTTTATGAAAAGGTTAATGATATTATTATCCTTGATTCTAATTGTTATATTTTCTGGATGTGGTGAACAGGGAATTTCAATAGTTGGTGATATTAAAGATGGTTTAGTAATAAAAAAATTCTGGTTTGATAGTTCAAATGCCTATCCAGGAGATAGGGTGGGTTTGAATCTAGAATTACAAAATATTGGAGAAGCTGAAGCTACCAGTATAAGTGCGACATTATTTGGACTTGAAAGTATCTGGTGGAGACCTCCTTTACCCCTTCCACTACCGCCTCCACCAAAAACTATTTCCCGTTTATCCCCTTCAGAACCTGAAGTACAAATTGAAGGCGAATCACGCATCGTAAAGTGGGTATTAACTGCTCCTGATGTAGAAACAGAAACAAACTATGATATTGGAACAAGAGTTATTTACAAATATAGTACTGTTTATACAGGAACGTTAAGAATTATCAAAGATGTTTATTTAGAAACTTTAACAGAACAAGAAAGAAGCGGTTTATTAGAAAAGAATGGTGTAATTTCATCAACAGTAACGGGTGGGCCTTTATCTGTCAGTCCTGTAAAAGGTAGAAATTTTGTCATATCTTCAACAGTCACTGGAACTATACCTATTGTTTTTGAATTGACTAATTCAGGAAGCGGGTATCCCAGTAGTTCGACAGATATAGATAAAGACAAGTATAAAGTCAAAATTTCATCACAGACAGGTTTCGATAGTTGTGATTCGTACGGGCTAATGGAGAATGGAAACCGAATTGTAAAATTAAGTAAAGGTGAAAGTCGATTTTTCAATTGTATCTATGATATACCCGACTATGATGATAAAGATTTTGTAAACAAACAAGACGTTGTTTTTTCCGTGACATTTGATTATTATTATTATATCGATGATATAGCTTCAATTATTGTTAATCCGTTGCTTGGAATCTAATTTTTAAGTGTAAACTACTAAGATATTATATATGATAAAAAATTTCGTTATTATTCTATCATTGATTGTTATCGTTACAATTTCTGGTTGTATTGGCCAAACGTCCTTAATAACAGGTGGACCTGGTATTGTGATAACAGATGCTTCAGTAGATTATTCGCCTATATTTGCAGGGGATACGGTGGGATGGAATTTAGAAGTTCAGAACCAAGGGGAAGACAACACCTTTATACACAGAATAACATGGTTTGGTGTTGATATGTCAGCCTGGAAGTTAAATCCTTCTGGACCCATTGATATATTAACACGACCTAATGTTGTGGGAGCTGATCCTATAACAGGTTTTGAAGGGGGCACTTATTTTGAGACTAGATCAATTACAGCACCTACTATTATAAAATCTCCAACTACTGTTGACCTCGGGATTAGAATTGAATACTCTTACGATACAGATTTCTCAGCAACTATGAGAGTTATGGATCCAGACTATCTTAGAACGTTATCTGCCGAAGAAAAAAATGCCTTGATACAATCTGGTGGTATTAGAGATTCAACAAGCACTTCGGCACCTTTATCTGTAAAGGCGGCTAGCGGTGCTCATTTCGTAGCAAGGGGAGGCGGTGCAAGAGACATAACTATCCCATTCAGAATTACTAACATTGGTCCTGGTCTTCCGTATAGATATGGAGTAGCATCTGCTGATGATGCAGCAACTACTGGGGGTTTATATGAAGTTAGTGTAGCAAGTACAAGTTCTAATTTAGATTGTAGTGGTGTGGGTAATATAGTATTGAGTAGAGGTAAAAATGGTGGTTTTGGTTGTGACCTCACTATTCCTTCAACAGTCATTAATTATGAGGATCGTACATTCTCTTTAACACTTAGATACAATTATTATGTGGATGGAAGCACGAGTCTAACCATCAATCCGGAATATGGTACTTAAGTAATTTATTAGTGGGTCCACCCGGAATTGAACCGAGCTTTCTACCGTTCTCATGGAATTGTGAGGGTAGTGTCCTAACCGATAGACTATGGACCCTTGAAATCGATTAATTTTTTCTGAGTATGAATTTTTAGGTTTTTCTGTTTTTTCTCAAATCTTTCAAACTCTGAATCATCAAGTACAAGTCTACCATAAACACCGTCATATCCCGGAATTATTTTTACTCTTCCTTCCCTGTTTTTCATTATCAACTCAACCAACTGTTTTTTTGTTACTTCTTCAAGTTTTTCTTTTGGAACATCTAACAACACATTAAATTCATTACCAAACCTTTCAATCAACTTATTGTATTCTCCCCAGACTGTCTTAGAGTAAAGAGTGTTTATCTTAAAAACAGTCTTGATCAATTCAGTCAACGGTATCAAATGTTTGTAGGGTATCACATCTTTTGGGACGAACCCTTCTTCTCTGTCGGCCAACTCTTCAACTCTCTCCTCAACACCAACCGTCAACTTTCTGCGACAAACAGGACAGACATTATCGATCTTTAAAGACTGCTTGGGAGACAAACTGATATTACATTTCCTATGTCCAGTCCAATGATATTTTCCGTAAGCAGGGTCTACTTCAATCGTGAACAAAAATCTTTCTTTATCCTTTTTCTTTACAGCATCTAGGATTTCCCAGTAAGTTAATTTTTCAAGTTCAAACACATTACATTCCCTACCTAATCTCCAAGGCCAAGGACTGTGGCAATCTGAGTTTGACATTAATGTAAACTTGTTAAGAGAAGACAACCTCCAATTCATTGGTGGATCACTGGACAAACCTGTTTCCAAAGCGTAGATGTACTTAGTCTGATCTTGATAACAGTCTTCTATTCTATCAAAACCAGATTTAGAACCGAATAAAGAAAACCAAGGGGTCCACACGTGGGCAGGGACTATTAAAGTATCCTTGTAGATATTAATGAGTGTTTCAACTAATTCTACACTCGTTCTATCATTCAATAAAAGTCTACCGTCTATGCCCAACTTTCCTCCTAATTTGGCCAATGCCTCGTTTATTTGTTCTACTATATCAAAGCTAGGAACGTGAATGACGTGGTGAATTTTTCGAGTTTTATTATCTTGAATGTAAATTGTACTTATCTCAGTCGTGAGCATGAAGTTAAGTTTATCGTAAGAATACAGGCCAGTATTTTCAACTGGTTTTAATTTCTCCTTCAATTCTTCTAACCATTTTGGATGAGTAAAATCACCAGTACCTATTAGATTCAATCCTTTAAATTTTCCGTATTTGGTCAGATGTTCTATATCCATGTCTTTACTCGTTGCACGTGCGTATTTACTGTGGATGTGTAAATCTGAGAATATCCTCATCGGTACACCTTACTATACTTTACTGAATAGGTTTAATAATTCTTGTCAAGATAAGATTTATTTAACATCTCTAATTCCTTCAGGTGTAATCCTGAAGATACATTCTCCCGGAGGAAGGTTAGGAGAATCCATCATCTTTGCAATTCTTTTCTCACCAGAAGATTTTCTGAGATATATACGATATGTACTTTGGTGTGCGAGTACATGCCCCCCAACCGGTCTAGTAGGATCACCAAATAGAATAGCGGGGTTAGATAAAACTTGATTCGTCACAAAAACTGCTAGATTCATGGAATCTGCTAAACGTTGTAGATGGTGTAAAAGTTTGTTAAGTTTCTGTTGTCTTGGTGCCAATTCTCCCCTACCTATATAGTCAGCTCGAAAGTGAGACGTGAGTGAATCTATAATCAAAAGTCTGATTTTTTTATCTTCGATTATTTCGTTGGCTTTCTCGACAAGAAATACCTCATGGTCTGAATTATAAGCTCTTGCGACATAGATGTTTTTTAATATTTTATTTGAATCCAACCCTAAAGCTGTTGCAATTTGTGATATTCTTCCTGGTCTAAAAGTAGCTTCCGTATCTATGAACAAACAATTTGCATTCAGTCCACCTTTTTCAGGAGGTAATTGAACGTTTACAGAAAGTTGAAAACCTATTTGTGATTTGCCTGATCCGAACTGTCCATATGTTTCGGTTATAGCTTGAGTCTCTACTCCACCCCCCAACAATTCATCTAAAGCCTGACTACCAGTACTTATCTTTCCTATTTTTTTTCGTTGTTCCCATACTTTATCAGCAGATGTATAACCCATTTTGAGCATTTGTCTCACGTTATTGATTATCTTTCCTGCTGTTGCTTTTCCTATTTCTAGAATTCTGGCGAGTTCACCTGGCGAAGCAACTGCTATAGACATAGGATCTGTAAAACCCGTCTCAGTTAACTTATCAGCAAGTTTTGGACCTACTCCTGGTATGTCCTCAAGATTGAATTTTTTCTTTTTCATTAATTCACCTGCAAAACAACTTATCCATGATTCTATTGAGGGTGAAATTACTTATAGTTATTAGATTTTCAACTTCCTCTTTCCCAGAAAGACAGTAAATTATTTTTTATATGAAAAACATATTCTTTTAATCAATTTACTGAGTGATCACTTGGAATTGGAAATTCAAAAACTCACTAATTTGGCGGTAATCTTCATAACTCTAGCAATCGTTTTGCCTATAATCTTACCATTTTTACCTCCATTTTCATTTTGGTTGATCATCTTAACATTGGCAACTGCCTGGTTTTTGATTGAAGTTAAATTGAATTGGAAAAACAAGACAAGAATTAAAAAAGCATTAGCCATAGGTTTGTTTTTGATGATTTTTGATTTCGTGTTCGAAAACTTAGGTGTTCTTGATACTTTTCTTGGTCAGTGGAGGAGTTTTCATAGTTTGTTTTTTGTTCTTGCTGTGCCCGTTGAAATAATTTTCATCACTTTATTGGGTGGTACTGCCTGGGCACTCTATCTTCCGAGAAAATTTAATATTTTCTACTCGTTGGGTGATACCTTGTTGTTCTCAACATATGGAATGGTAGGGGAGTACATTTTGAATTCTCATGGAATAATGCAATACAGGGGTGGATGGATACCGAACGAATTTATAGGATACATGATCACGTGGATAATTTTACATATACTCGCGTATAAGATAGTTAAGATAAATTTGTCTAGATAATCGACCAAAGCCTTTTTTCACTCAGAAAGAGCATTTATTTCATTAATAATTTTATTACTCTCCTTTTCAATATCCAAATTTTCAACCCTGTTAACGACTACCTCAAGCGTATCAAAAATCTTATTTTTCTGTATTCTTCCTCTTATGATAAATTCATTACCCAGTGCATTTTCTTTTATCAAGTTAATCGCTTCTTCCTGTGACATGTTCGACAAAACAGAAGGATCTAATCCAGTAACAGTTTTTGCTTGGTCTCTGAAGAATACCGAACGTATGCTAGCTGTTCCATCATCTACTATTCCTGAAATGATCATATTATTCTGTGGTTCGACTTTACCATGTTTAGAACATACGAATCCATTTTCCGTTTTATCTACCTTTGCTCTACATTCAGGACACGTTTGGAAAAGCGGATTGATGTTAAATACTTGAACTAAATTTCCCCTTATCTCATAATTTCCTTCTTTTAAATCTTTTATCTGAACTCTTTTGAAACCAGTTCCACTTACGACTACTCGGTGAGGTATTGACTCATCATCCCCTATCTTTTCTATCCTTGAAAGGCGGGGTAATCCAAGCTCAACACCACCGAAGACACTATCCTTAGCAAAGACGTTCTTTATCTCTACTACATCGTCCACCTTTATCTTGTTTTCTTCTATCATACCAACCTGCTTATCCCACAGAGGGAGTCTAATTTCACCTGTACCATCTGTCAATATCAGATTACAAACTCTGCCCTTTTTCCCGCCCTTCCTATCAAATTCCCTTATTTCGGATGTCTGAATCACTCTCGCTTTAAGCTTAATATGCTTCATTCCAGAAACTATATCTTTAATTTTTAAGGCTCTTTTTTTGGTTGTCAAGAGGTTGATTCCGATGTCTCTCGCCACTAGATGACCTGCTCCTTCCATCGATACTAGTCCAGATAATTCCTCGTGTTTCTTTTTAATCTTTTGATAGAGTTGATTGCGTGAGAATTTAGTTTTTTTCTCTATCTCTGTTATTATCTCTTCAAGACTAAACATTCTAATCAGAATAAACTATGCAGGTAAAAATAGAAATAGTTGAAACAAAAAACTAAGATATTTTTTTCTTTGCTAACCTAACATCTGCACCAATAATAGTTTTCCTGCCAGCGTGCTTAGCCAGAATTGCTGCCTCAGCGGAAAGGTTGTGTGCATAATCTACAATCACATGCGAAAATTCGACTAAAGCGGATTTAGAGACTCTCTTTGCCCCTGCTTTTCTCAATAAACGTTCAAGAGGAGCTAAAGGTAATATTTTCTTTGGTTTTGCCATGAAACAACACCTCTGTATATTTTTAGAAGAAAAGGAAGTATTTAAAGATTCTATTTATGATTTACAAATGAATTAGGATTTATCTTTGTATTTAGTCTTTAAATGGCCCCAAGGTTTGTCACTAACTCTAAAGGACGTATGTTTTGGTCCTGCTATTATATGCTCATGCTTCATAACCGCAGACACAGAATAATCACCGACATAACTCGTATTCTCATATTTTATCATATGTAAGTTCAACCCAGGATGAAGAGTGAATTGTCTCTCTACAATATCTTCAAAATCATCAGTTTGAATTCTGAAGGAAGAGTTGATTTTTATTTTATTACCCAGTCTGTTACAGACACCGAAGAATATTATAGCTTTTTTATCCTTGAAAGTATCCATAGCATAAAACCTTGATATCTCAATTGGAGCCTCGTATTTTACAATGACTTTGATTTTTTTGAAAACCCTTGCTGTTCCGTTAGAAGAGTAAACCACTGGAGAAAAATATAAGTCGAGAATTATTCTATCATCTAACAGTCTTGAACTAGTGGACCAGTAGAATTCTTCTGGGAATGTACCAGTAAAAGTTTCGTTATCAAAATAATCTGGGTCTGGAATGATTACGGGAATGAAGATATCATCGAATAATTTTTCTGATAAAACTTTGACAGAAATATCCAATACATTACTTTCCACTGGTAACATGAAAGATTCTTTGTACAAAGGTATGGCAGGTTTATTTTCAGCGAGTAAGTAATCATCGGCATCTTCAAACATCAAGAAGTTTTCGTTATTATTAGATGTTAAGAAATATTCAGGTTCAACAAAAAATTTCTGAGTAAAGGTTTCGTGACTACATTTCACAAATTTGGAAGATTTCAAGCTTAAATGTGGATCAAAGATGAGTGAGGGTTCACCTAATAGAGTCTCAGTATAGTATTCTTTTTTGTAGACTCTTGTAGATAAGTTGATAAAACGGTCTAACTTCAGATTCTCGTTCTTAGTTAAAGTCAAGGCTTTCCCAATGGGTTGATCAAAATTCTTAAAGAATTCAAGAGCTACACGATCTGATTGAATGAAATAAGAATTAGCAGTAGGCCCTATAGAGGCTAAAGTACCGTTATTCAAAAGTTTACTAGAGATGTTATATCCAAAAGGATGACGAAGATAATAGAAGCTAGGATTAAACGGAATTTGAGATGGATCGAAAACCCAGTAATAAGTTCCCCAGTTAGTAGAATTTTTTGGTATTAACCAATGAGTTGCGTTACCTTTCGAGAAGTAGAGTATAACTTGATTTTTTGGGGTATGTTCTATCAGATTTATTACATTAAGTACAGGTAAATGTTTTGGAAACCGTGGTTCTAAGGTTATAATGCTCTGCCAAGTATCCTCCCAATCGAATTCATAAATTGGATACATTGTAAGAGTACCAGCCCGTGCGATCAGAAGTATTTGTGATATACCACCAAGCATCTCTGAGAAGAAAGAGTCATACGAGGTCTCGGACAATGCTTTCAACTTTTCTGCAATATCGTTCAATTCCTCTAACATTGTCAAGTTTAACTCATCGTATTCTACTCTCTTCTCAACGAGTCTTGTAACGTTAAAACCTTTTTTCCTTAATTCCAATTCTGTTGAAAAAATGTGTGGCATCGTTCCTCCAGAAAATATGATATCCGAATACTTTCCGGGAGTGTTATAAGCTGAAAGGATTAAGGCAGTATTTTTTGGACCTAATATTTGCGAGAGTTCTATCTGGTATGATATTTGTTCTGGACTTCCTTTCATTCTCCCTAAAGATAAATCCAAGTATTCATCGCCATTAACATCAGCATACATAGAATCTGTCAGGATTTCACCTCCATCATTATTGCGCATTTCTACAACAGGATCTTCGACTAAGAAGTGGGGTGCACCAATTAAGGTCAAATATAAATCTTGATCGAATTGATAAGAATCAGGAAGTGTAAATAAGTTAAGTTTATTGATAAATGCATCCTTGAATTCATCGGCAGAACCGTTAGCGAGGATTATGAAACCATTTTTCTTGACAGCTAGAGACGATGCAAAGATAGAATTATCATCTTCTTTGTTTGCCAGTATGAAATA
>DAOVGP010000042.1 GCA_030672375.1 Candidatus Aenigmatarchaeota archaeon
CTATATCTTCAACTTTTCTAATACCAGTACACACGATTTTACCAGAACTGAACAGTAAGAATGCAACTTTTGGGTCTTTAATTCTGTATACCAAACCTGGGAATTGTTCTGGCTCGTATTCAGTTCCTTCTAAGTGTTCAACAACTTTCTCTAAAGGTATCTTAATGTTCAAAGAAGCTGAAGCAACTATAATCGGACATTATACTCTTTTTGAAAATATTTATACAGGATTATTTAGATGTACTCACTTAGGTTTAGTAAAAATTGACTGAACTTCCATACAGGAACAATGAACACATCTTCATGTTCTACGAGATCTTCCTCAAACCATGTGACGATGAGTGGAACGAATTTCATATTTTTGTTTAATCTCAATTTCTTTTGAGCAATTTTATTATTCTTCAAGAACTTCTTTAGTTGTTTTACGCGTTCTTTTTGAGCGTTAACTGCGTATCTTAGTTGTGTTTTTTTATGTCTTCCTCTTTTCCATTGTTTACAATCTATTGATAAAATTCTTTTTTCTCTTATTGCTAAGATATCGATTTCATGACGAGTTTTTGTTTTGAATCTGAAATTACGATGTGATCCGAAATCGTGTTTATTCAATATACTTTCCACTAATTCCTCAAATTCTTTCCAGTTTATTTCCTCTATTATTTTTTCTATTTGTTCTCCGTGAAGAATTCTTTTTTTAATTTGATCCAAATCCATCATAAACTATAATTAAATCTAAAGAGGTAATATTAGTGTTAAGAAAAAAATTCCGATAATTGAATGGTTTATTGAAACAGAAATAAAGTGGTGGTTTTAATCAAAATATTGGGTATTGATGAATCAGGGCGTGGCTGTGTTATAGGTCCAATGGTATTATGTGGAATACTCATTAATGAAGAAGGAGAAAAGGAGCTCATAAAACTTAAAGTGAAAGATTCAAAAAAATTAACCCCAAAAAGAAGACAAGAACTCGCACCAGAAATTGAAAAAGTTGCATCCCATACAGTAATACTCAGGGTACCAGCGTGTAAGATTGATGCAAACAGAAGGAAGGGAGTTAATCTTAACCAGATAGAAGCGATTAAAATGGCTGAGATAATAAACCTTCTCGAACCAGATAAAGCAATCATCGACACGCCGAGTTTTAATTCAAATAAATTCAGGGACTATCTATGGTCAAAACTTGATAATAAAAATGTAGAATTAGTATGTGAGAACTTTGCAGATCAAAATTATCCCGTTGTTTCTGCAGCATCGATTTTAGCAAAGGTAGACAGAGATCAAACAATCGAAGAATTAAAAAAAAGAATTGGTTATGATTTTGGCGTTGGTTATAGCCATGACCCCCGAACAATAGAGTTCTTAAACGAACTAGCTGAAAAAAATGGAGGACAATTACCAATTTATGTGAGACACACTTGGGATACGGCTGAAAGAATAATGAATGAACATAGTCAATTGAAAATCATAAGTTTTTTTAAAAAAATGTTTGAAAGAAAAAAACCTATTTCTTGAACCAGTCTTCGAGTCTCAACTGAGTTCCTTTCCTTTTAACCTCGATTAATCTTTTTATAGCATTTTCAACTCTTACTCTTGAGAAATCATGTTCCTCAATCATCAATTCCATAAGCCTATCCCTGTCGAGTTCTCCCCAATCTATTTTATATTCCTTCAAGACTGGTGGATTCAAGAAGAAATCAAATATTTTTTGAGGATCTACATCAAACGTCCATTCAACTTTTTCCAAAACTTTGTCAAGGGTTTTATTCTCTTTAACTATTTTTAGAGCAGTTTTTGGACCGATTCCTTTTATTCCCTTTGGGTTGTAATCTGTTCCAATTAACATTCCAATAATTATCAACTGTTCTATTGAAATTTCAAGACTAGATAAAACTTTTTCCAGTTCTATGACCTCTGGTTTAATCTCGATGTAAGCCTCTTTTCTCGGCAACTTTCTCCTTCCAGTTATTGATAGGTTTCTGACTAGACGTGGTGTTGAAAACATTAAGGCATCGTAATCTTGAGATACAGAATAATCTGCATCTCCTTGTTTACACATGAAAGCACATTGAGCTTCCCCCTCTGAGGGAGCTTGAATCCAAGGGATACCAATTGCATCCAGGATTTTTTTACTCTCATCCACCATCTCATCAGTTATTTTTAATGCACTCTGCGCATAGACCATTATATCTTCCTTTCTTCCCTCCTTCACTGCCTTCTCCCATTTTTTTCTTGCTTCTTTTCTCACTTCTTCTCTCTCTTCTATCGTCTTTTTTTTGAAATCGGGAGATTCACCATCGTAAACGTATATCGGCTTAATACCAGCATCGATTAATTTAATCGTTCGGTAGAATAAACCAGAAAGATGCGAAGTAATCCTACCTTTACTATCTCGGAGAGGCTCACCGGTATCCCTGTGTCTGATTACCGAAAGAAATTGATACAGAATGTTGTATGCATCTATGACTACTTTCTCGCCGGCAAGACTTTTGAGTTCAATCTCAGTTTTAGGAATTATTCCTGATATCTGTACTCCCATATTATCCAATAAAGATTATTCATGGGTATATAAAAGTCCTTTAAAAAAGCTACTTTTTCTTTTTCTTCGCTTTCTTTTCTTCTGCCTTTAGTTCTTTCTCGATTCTCCACTCGTCCAACTCAAGCCAAATGATGAACAAACCTATTAGTACCAAAAATGGTGGGACCATTCCTTGTAAGACTATGAAAAGAGAATTTAGTAGATTTATTTCTTTATTAATTACTGGTACATATAGCTGCTGTTGTGGGTACATGAACTCATATGCATAAACACCTAGTGGAACTACCAATAGTATTACTCCTATTAAAAGTTTAAACAAGACATGCATTTCTCATATCACCTACTCTTTCTTTTTAAAAGAATATATTTAAATTTAGTGTTGTATGTGTTTAAGTAAATATCGGTGTTTTTAATGGTAAAGGGGCTTTATCAGCATGTCAGGGAAATATGGAAAAGACCAAAATCAATAATTAAGCCTTTACTAAAGGAAAGATTGATTAAATGGAGAAAGGAAAAAAGGTTTCAGAAAATAGAAAAACCAACGAGACTAGATAGAGCTCGAAAAATAGGATACAAAGCTAAACAAGGATTTGTGATCGTTAGAGGGAGGGTAAAAAGAGGTGGAAGAAAAAGACCTTTATACGGAAGGAGAGGAAGAAAACCATCGAAGGCCGGTATCTTGAAATTCACACCTAAGAAATCATTACAATGGATTTTGGAAGAAAGAGTTCAGAGAAAGTATCCCAACTTGGAAATTCTTGGAAGTTATCCTGTAGGTAAGGATGGTAGATATAAATGGTTTGAAGTAATATTGATAGACCCAAATAATCCTGTTATTAAAAATGATAAGAACTTGAAATGGATAACTGAAAAACAACATAAAAGAAGAGTTTTTAGAGGATTAACACCAAGTGGCAAAAAAGCAAGAAAATAATTATCTTAAAAGCTAATCTTGATTTGGAATTGATATGAATTTTTATGATTTTCACATACACCCAAAATTTTCAGAGGGGAAATGTTCTGTAGAGGAAATAGCAAGAAGAGCTAAATTATTGGGTTTTAAAGGAATATGTATCACTAATTATTTCACTGACAAAAGTAAGATAAAAACTTTAAAGAAAGAAATCTCTGAAGTTTCTGAAAAATTAGAATTTAAAATATTCATAGGGTTCTCAGCTAAAACTGTAGATCAACTAAAAAAATTAGTGAGAATGAGAAAAGGATATGATGTGTTGTTAGTAAAGGGGTCAGATTTATATTTGAATAGAAAAGCCGTTGAAACAAAAGAAGTTGATATTCTCACCCACCCAGAACTCAACAGAAGGGATTCAGGATTAAATCATATTATGGCGAAATTGGCGACAAAAAATAATGTTGCGATAGAGATAAATTTCAGGGAAATTCTACAATCCTCAAAAAATACTAGATCAGCTATCATACATAACATAGCGGAAAATGTAAGACTCTGCAAAAAGTATAAGACTCCCATCGCCATCTGCTCTGGAGCAGCATCACATTGGCAATTGAAAGACCCTAAAGTTTTAATTTCAATGGGATGTTTGTTGGGCCTAGAATTAAATGAAGCCAAGAAAGCATTGTCAGAACTTCCAGAAAATATTATTAAAATGATTAGAGAAAGACAGAATGAAAAATGGGTTAGACCTGGAGTAAAGGTGGTATAATGAAAAGACTCAAAATACTCAAACCAACACTTAGAGAAAAGAATAGATACATCTCATTTCAAGTTATATCAGAAAAAGGTGAAGAATTTACGTATTCAGATTTAGAATCAGCTATCTGGAATGTGACTCTCGATTTCTTGGGAGAGTATGGCGTTTCCAAAACTTCTATTTGGCTTCTCAAAGATTGTTGGAATCAAAAAAAACAGATAGGTATTTTAAGATGTAATCATAAATCTGTTCAAGTTGTCATCGCAGCCTTGGGTTTAATCGACAGGTTGGGTGATAACAGAATAACTTTTAAAATATTAAAAATTTCAGGAACGATAAAGAGTATTAGGAAAATTATGGGGTGAAATTATGCCTGCTGTACTTCCACAGTATATGGGTTATGATAGGACTATAGCTGTGTTCTCACCTGATGGAAGACTTTTTCAGGTTGAATACGCAAAAGAAGCAGTGAAAAAAGGAACCACATCTGTAGGTCTTGTTTTCAAGAATGGTATCATATTAGGAACGATAAGACAAATCATGAAACTAATAGTACCAAATGCGATTGAGAAATTATTCAAGGTTGATGAACATATAGGTACTGTTGCTGCTGGTTTATTAGCAGATGCTCGAATTCTAGTCAATCAACTCATGGTGAAGGCGCAAATTAATAGAATAACATATGAAGAGCCAATAGGTATTTGGAGTTTGGCAAAGACTTTAGGGGATAGAATGCAACTCTCCACTCTTTATGCGGGTCTTAGACCTTTTGGTGTATCTTTCCTTATTGGGGGCGTTGACTCAACTGGTCCTCATTTGATAGAAGCTGACCCGTCTGGAATGTTATATGAATGGAAAGCTTATGCGATTGGAAAAGGGGGAACAATAGCCAACAAAATGTTTCGTGACAAACATAGAGATAATTTGGACGAGAAGGGTGCATTGAAACTAATGATCAGTATAATTAAGAAAACTGAAAAAACTCCAAATCTTTTAAAGGCATTGGAAATCGCTGTCATAAGAGAAGAAGACAAGAAATTTCATAAATTAACAGAAGGTCAAATCAAAAAACTTCTGTGAATTTATTATGGTAGATATTGATAAGGCTGTAGTTAGTAGATTAAAGAAAGCTGGGAAAAAATTTGAAATCCTAGTTGACCCAGAAAAAGCATTAGACTTCAAAGGAAAAAAAGGAGTTAATATTGAAGATGTTCTTGCTTATCCAGGTATATATCACGACGTAAGAAGGGGCAATGCTATACCAGAGAGTGAGCTTCAAATGATATTTGGAACGACTAATACCTATGAAATAGCTAGAAAAATTATAACTGAAGGTGAACTCCAATTCACGACAGAGCAGAGAAGAAAGTTCGTCGAAAATAAAAAAAAGGAAATAGCAGACATCATCTCGAGGAGGGGTATAAATCCTCAAACGAACACTCCTCATCCACCCCAAAGGATACTAAATGCCATCGAAAAATCTGGTGTAAATATAGATCCTCTTATAGATGCTGAAATGCAAGTCAACGGAGTGGTGGAAAGTATAAAATCTTTACTACCTATTAAATTCCAAAGGGTTGTTATAAGGATAACAATTCCTTCTCAATTCAGTGGAAAAACTTATCCCATTCTCAAGAGAATGATTGGGAAATTTAATGAACAGTGGTTGAATGACGGGTCCTTACAAGTGACCTTGGATATACCAGCTGGTATTCAGGATAATGTTTTTAAGAAAATTGGAGATGTAACAAAGGGAAATTTTAAATCCGAAACAATAAAAAAGGTTGATTTATGATGACTGAGGTTAGAAAAATAGTTTTACCAGGGGAAGTACTCGGCGATTCAAAGGAAAAAAAATCTGGATATGGAACTTTTGAAGAAGAAGGAGGAGTGATATCAAAATTTATCGGAATCCCTAAGGAAACTCATGATTACATTTCAGTCATACCTCTGTCTGGAGTATACACCCCTAAAAGACAAGACAAAGTTATCGGTTTTATCACTGGTGTAGAGAGGGTTGGCTGGGTAGTCGATATAAACTCGCCTTGGCTAGCATTCCTTCCCGTGTCTGAAGCTGTGGACGAGTTTATTGATTTAAAAAAAACTGATATCACGAGGTTCTATGATGTGAAAGATGTTATCTATGCACAAGTCGACAATGTAAAAAGAGGAGACATAAAATTGACTATGAACACTCCTGTAGCAAGAAAACTCAGGGATGGAATTACAGTAAAGATTGCCCCCAGTAAAGTTCCGAGATTGATTGGAAAGGAAGGGAGTATGATCAACATTATAAAAGATAAGACGAATACCGTCATAAGGGTTGGACAGAATGGTGTTGTTTGGTTGAGTGGAGAAGGAGTTAAGAAGGCTATTAAAGCGATTAAGATGGTAGATGAGAAATCACACATCATCGGATTAACAAATGAAATAACAAAATTATTGAGTGATTAGATGGGTATGAAATCAAAGGAAAAAATGATCGTGGAAGGAAAGAGGTTGGATGGTAGAACCCCAGATGAGATAAGAGAAATTGAGATGAAAGTCGGTGTTATACCGAATGCAAACGGTTCTGCCCGAGTAAGTTTTGGAAGGACGACTGCTGTAGCTGCAGTTTACGGACCTAGAATTCTACATCCGAGACGTTTACAAGAACCTGATACTGCTATCATTAGATGTAGGTATAATATGGCCCCTTTCTCTGTTGACGAAAGGATAAGACCTGGTTCTTCTAGAAGGGAGAAGGAGATATCTAAAGTTACTAGACTTGCATTAGAACCTGCCTTATTTTTGGAAAAATATCCTGAGACTGTGATTGATATTTATATAGAGATAATACAAGCTGATGGTTCGACAAGGGTAACAGGAATAAATGCTGCTTCTTTGGCTTTAGCCGATGCAGGTGCCCCGATGAGAGATTTAGTTGTTGGATTAGCCGGTGGAAAGCTAGATGATACTATTATAATAGACCTTTGTGGAAAGGAAGACAATTATTCTGTGGCTGATATTCCGATAGCCTTTCTTCCAAGAAAAAATGAGATAACGCTCTTACAAATGGATGGACAGCTGAATCCAGATGAAGTGAAGACTATAGTCAAGAATGTATTAAATGCTGGGAAGAAAGTCTATGAAAAACAAAAAGAGGCTTTGAAGAAAAAATATCATAAGTGATGGAATGAGACATGATTATGTATTAAAATTGTTGGAATCTGGTGAGAGGTTAGACGGAAGAAAATTAGATGAATTTAGGGATATAAAAATCGAAGTTGATACTATCGAGAGGGCAGAAGGTTCAGCCAGAGTTAAGATTGGGAAGACAGATATAATAGTTGGGATAAAAATGGACTTAGGTGAACCGTTTCCTGATGTTCCTAATCAGGGGATGTTGAGAACTGGTGCAGAATTCTCACCTATAGCTTCTCCTGAATTCAATCCCGGACCACCAGGTGAAGATGCGACTGAACTCGCCAGGGTGGTGGATAGAGGTATAAGGGAATCTGAATGTATAGATTTGGAAAAATTATGTTTAAAACCAGGAGAACAAGTCTGGACTATGTTTGTAGATATACACATGATGAACCATGATGGTAACTTGATAGATGTATCAGCTTTAGCTGCGGTTGCTGCCCTCATGAGAACAAAAATGCCGGAGTTGGAAGATGGTAAAATCAACAGAGAAAAACTAAAGGAAAAATTACCCATAAAACATATACCAATCACTGTCACTGTAGGTAAAATATCGGACAAGTTTTTAATAGACCCAACAAAAGAGGAAGAACAAGTTTTAGATTCTAAGCTCATGGTAGCTGTGATGGAAGATGGTAAGATATGCGCTATGCAGAAGAGCGGTGATCAAGGTCTTTCAGAAGAAGAAACGAGTAGAATGATAGATTTAGCTATTAAAAAATCAAAAGAAATCAGAAAACTGTTGTGATGTTATGGGAAGGAAGATGTTGAGCAGAAAACTGAAACAGATTAAAGCAGGGAAGGTTAGGCTTGCCCCTAGATGGGTAGATATAAAGAAATTTGGGATAAAGAGGGCTAGGAACAGAAGGGTTTCAGTAACGAGAAGAAGTTGGAAGAGAAAAAAGTTGAAAATCTAATCCTAAGAAACTTATAGATAGTTGAACGTAAAATATTTAGTGATGAAATGTATTCTAACAAGATTTTGAGAGTTCTAAAGGGAAAGAAAATTAAGGTTGGTGACAGGATTCGATTAATCAAGGATAAAGGAGTCTATGAAGGAATTCTGATGCCAAGAATAAAAATGGGTAATAAAGATTCTCTAATAATTAAGCTCAAGAGTGGTTACAATATTGGCATTGAATTTGATAATAAAACTAGAATCGAACGATTAGGTAAAGGTAGAAAACTTGGTGTTATTCCCAAATTAAAAATAAAGAGGAAGAAAAAACTTCCAAATGTATCTATGGTCGCTACTGGTGGAACTATTGGAACACACGTTGATTACAAAACTGGTGGGGTATTCATGTGTAGATCTCCAGAAGAGATATTGAGTACAACGCCAGAACTTATGAATATCATTGATTTGAAAAATACACACAGACCATTTACACTTGCTAGTGAAGATATGACATACAAACATTGGCAGGAGATGGCTAAATTGGTTGCAAAGGAACTCAATTCTGGTTGTCGGGGTGTTATAGTTACGCATGGTACAGACACACTCCATTACTCTGGGGCCGCACTTTCATTCATGTTAAGAAATTTATCAAAGCCTGTTGCATTAGTTGGTGCTCAGAGATCACCAGATAGAGGGAGTTTTGATGGTTCTATAAATCTAATTTGCGCTTCCTATTTCACAGGTTATTCAGATATCGGTGAAGTGGCTTTGGTTATGCATGGAACATCTAATGATAATTATTGTTTGGTCAATCGTGGAACGCGCGTTCGTAAACTTCACACATCAAGAAGAGATGCATTTCAATCAGTTAATGAAAAACCAATCGCAAAAATTTGGACAAACGGTAAGATAGAAAAGACTGGAATAGAATATACAAAATTCGAAGATAAAAAAGTTATTGTTGATCATAAATTTGAACCTAAAGTGGCGTTATTAAAAGCTTTTCCAAATTCTGATCCATCAATCATTGGTTGGTACCTTGATAAAAAATACAAAGGTTTAATTATTGAAGGAACTGGTCTTGGTCATGTTCCTACGGGTGAAAGTGGGATTGAAATGGGAAAATTTGATCCAAAAATGTCTTGGATTCCTTATATTAAAAAAGCTATTGATAGAGGGGTAACCGTTGTCATGACGAGTCAGACAATTTTTGGGAGAGTTCATCCTTATGTTTATAAGAATTTAAGGCTTGTTAGTGAGACAGGTGCGATATACGCTGAGGATATGTTAACAGAAGTCGCTCTTGTGAAATTATCGTGGGTTCTTGGTCACACTAAAAAGAAAGAAAAAATAAGAGAAATGATGCTAACACCTCTTGCCCGTGAAATCAATCCTAGAACGGATTTAAATTCTGTTGTCAAGTCAGTGTAGATTATTATGGATTATAAAAAAGTTGGGTTAAGAGTTGGCTTGGAAATACATCATGAATTGGATACAAAGGAGAAATTGTTCTGTAGTTGCCCTACACTTCTTAAAACAAAAGAGAAACCAGACCTAATACTAGAAAGATTTCAAAGGCCAGTTGCTGGTGAAACGGGTGAAATAGATATTGCTGCAATAGAACAAATGAAAAAAAGGGTAAAAATAATCTATGAAGTTTATGATGATTGTGATTGTTTAATCGATACAGACGAGGAACCACCACACGAACCGAATAATGAAGCGATAAAAGTTGCGTTGACTATTGCTACCCTGTTTAATTGTAAGATTGTTGATGAGATCCATGTCATGAGAAAAACGATTATCGATGGTAGTCTGCCTTCTGGGTTTCAAAGGACTATGCTGCTCGGAACAAATGGATGGATGGATACGAATCAAGGTAAAGTCGAGATAGAGGCTGTTAGTTTAGAAGAAGATTCTGCTCGTCTAATAAACAAGGAAAAAAATTCTGTTACGTTCAGGTTGGATAGATTGGGTATTCCTGAAGTAGAGGTAGGAACTGGGAAAGGTATAGTCTCACCAGATCATGCAAAAGAAGTTGCATTAAAAATTGGAAATATAATTCGTTCAACTGGTAAAGCGAAAATAAGAGAAGGTTCTGTTCGTCAGGATGTAAACATTTCTATTAAAGGTGGAGATAGAGTTGAAGTTAAGCATGTTCCTAGTTTGAGCCTGATACCGATCGTTATTGAAAAAGAAATAGAAAGGCAACTGAGTTTGATTAAAAGCAGGGGGAAAGTAACGAGAGATGTTAGGAAAATTTTAGAGGATGGTAGTACTGAGTTTCTTAGACCGTTACCGGGTTCTGCTAGGATGTATCCCGAAACAGACGTTATACCGATAAAAACCTCTGAATTATTGAAAGAAGTTAAAAAACGTTTACCAGAAACATGGGATCGGAAAATACAAAGATACAACAAATTAGGATTATCGAATGAGCTTGGAAAACAGATCGTGAAATCAGACTATGTAGATTTATTTGAGACTACAGTCAAAAAAACAAAGATAAAACCGAATATAATTGCTAATGTTTTTGTTAACACATTGAAGAATTTGAAAAAGAGAGAAAAAATCCCTGTAGAGAATTTGAAAGATAATGATTTTGAAGAATTGTTTGAATTTTTGGTTAATGGAAAGATAGTAAAAGAATCTATTCCTGACATCCTTTCTTATAAGGCGAAGAACCCGAACATGAAAATAATTGAAATTGTCAAAAAACTTGGATTAGAAACTATGGCAAAAGAGGAATTGTTGAAGATTGTAAAGGATGTTTTAAGGAAAAATAAAGATCAACCCATCAATAAAACCATAGGAATCGTGATGAGAAGAGTTCGCGGTAAAGCAAGAAGCGAAGATGTTGTAAAAATGGTCAAAAAGGAAGTCGAAAAGATTTATTAACCGAATTAACGAAAAGGTATATAGTGATTTTATGAATGTGAAAAATTTGATTTACCACGGTGTATTCGTCTTGGTTCTTTCGAGTTTGTTAACTATGGGAATAGTTTATGCACAGGGAGCAGCGACTGCAACGTTTCCACTAGGACCGATGCCCAAGTTGATTGTGTTTATTATTAGTATAGTTGTATCCATAATAACTGACGGTATAATGATGCTTGCGATATCTGGAAGTTTTCATCCAGTAAAGGTATTGATATCGAGTATACCATGGACATTTGTCAACATATACTTGTGGGATTTCATAGCACCCGCATCTGGTAGTACATTATTTACATTGAGATTTATGCCGATTGGAGACCCTTCTTGGAATTATTGGATCGGTATTAATATTATAGCGGCTTTCGTCTGTAACTTCTTGTTCT
>DAOVGP010000022.1 GCA_030672375.1 Candidatus Aenigmatarchaeota archaeon
GATTTGTTGACAGAACACATCAACAGAAAGCTTTAAATACTCCTTAATCCATCTTAATTGAGTTAAGTACAGAGCTGTGACGAATAGCGTTAGTTGATTATGCTAATTCTATTGCTTTTGTGACTTTTAAAAAACAAGAGATGATATTATGAAATTCGAAAATATGAATATTGAAGAGAGTATATTAGGTTCATTGAATGATATCGGTTTTGAACAACCGACAAAAATTCAGTCTGAAACAGGTTCAGGCAAGACAGCAGCTTTCGGTATACCGTTGGTAGAGAAAGTTGTTAAAGGTAATAGGATCCAAGCATTAGTTCTAGCTCCCACAAGGGAGTTGGCATTGCAGATAGCAACTGATCTAAAGAATTACTCACGTTTTAAAGGGCTTTACATACAGACAGTATACGGAGGAGTCTCTATGGGACCTCAGATATATGGTCTTAGACAAGCTGAGATTGTTGTCGGAACACCAGGGAGAATCTTAGATCATATGCAAAGAGGAAACATGGACTTAAGTAACCTGAAGATATTTGTTCTGGATGAAGCAGACAGGATGATAGATATGGGTTTCATTGAAGACATAGCAAAGATTGAAAGAAACACACCGAAAAACAGACAGACATTGCTGTTCAGTGCGACCATGTCCAGTAGTTTGATGGGAGTCAGAGAAAGGTTTACAAGAAACGCAAAGAAAATCACGACAAAAACCAAAGTGGAAGAAAATATTCTAAAACAATATTACTGTGACATTGATTATAAAAGAAAGTTCTCATTGTTAGTCCACTTGATCGAACAAGAGAAACCCAACCTTGCAATCATTTTCTGCAAAACCCGAAGAGATACAGATCTCGTTGCTAGAAACCTTCGGGATAATAACATAAATGCTACAGCTTTACACGGTGGTTTATCACAACATCGAAGAGAAACAGTGATGGAGAACTTTCATAAGGGAATGACAAGATTTCTGGTTGCGACAGATGTGGCTGCTAGAGGATTAGACATAAAAAATGTGACTCACATCTTCAACTACAACATACCAAGGGACGCAGAAGGGTATACTAACAGGATAGGAAGGACGGCCAGAGCAGGGGAATCAGGAAAGGCTATATCACTTTTGATCAAGGATGATCACAATTCATTCAGAAGGATAATAACAAATTTTTCCTATCATATAAAAAAGATGGAAGTTTCAGATTTCAGAATTTTACCGTTCAACAGATACCAATCTAATAGAAGCAGAAATTTTAAAACTAGAAGATTTTCCAGAAGAAGGTTCAGATAGATTTTTGTTCTCTGAAATTAAATTTTAATTGTGGCTAAGAGAAAGATGATCTGGACTGTATTGTTCTGTAAGATTATGTTGGAGAAATAAGGCTCAGGTGTGTTTAGGTGAAGAAAAAAATAATGGAAGAAGAAATGGTTAGTTGTCCCTCCTGCAAGCATTATTCGAAACTGGGTGTTGTCATGCATTGCAAGAAACGCGGTTTTTCGAGTTCTGCTACTAAGAGGTATTGTGATGACTTCGAGAGGCAAGAGTAGGAAGAAAAGGAAATAACCCAAGAATCAGATAGATTTTTGTTCTGGTAAGAGAAAATTAGATTATGGGAATAGCACGAAGAAAAAAACATAAGAAAAAAAGAAAAGGGAAATAACTTAAATCAGATAGATTTTTGTTCTAAGTTCAAGGACCCGAACGTATTTGGGTTCAATTTCTAGTTTAAAAGGTTAAATTGAAAATAAACTTTAAGAGAATTAAAATCGGATAGTACTCTATCCTTTCTTTTTACTCTTAACCAAGAAACAGATGGGTTAAGGTTAGAATATTATAATTTCTTAACGTTTTTTGCTTGTGGTCCTTTGGGTGAGTTTTCAATTTCAAATTCAACTTTATCACCTTCATTCAAATCAGTTCCAGGCGATAAAGCTGATTGATGGACAAAAACATCTTTTCCTTCTTCAGGTTCTATGAACCCATAGCCCTTCATGGAATTAAACCACTTTATTGTTCCCTTCAAATTATCACCTCCTTCTACTTTTAAATCGTCTATTAGAGTAACTATCTTTACCTTTTATAATATCATAACATGATTTATGTACAATACCATAATCTTTGACCCAATTAGAATTGGTTGATTTGACTAATTGTTTACAAAAACCACATTTCACGGTCAAACTACACATTGAATACACTTTATTGGTTACAAAGAATTAGAACTGCAAATTTACATTTGTAATAAACTAACTCTTGTTCTCGGAATAAATTGGTACTTAAATATAATAAGCTTATCTTTTTTCTCAAAAGACTTTTTCTCACAGCTTGAATTCAATTGAAGTAAATTTTTCTGACATAATCTGTAGTTAGTATAATAATCCCAAAATTTAAAATATAACAGATTTGAAATTGATAGTAATGATTAATAAACGAGAAAAATGTAAATTCTGTGGGAAAAGACGTTTTGCTCAGTCTACAGAACAGAAAGGTAATGTGTGGGTCTCTAAAATAATTTGTGAATTTTGTGGGAGAGTAGTAAAGACTCATACTCTTAACGAGAGGGTGAAGGATACTGAAAGAAAATAATCCGAATAAGATAAATCTTTGTTGAGAAAAAAACATAAATATGATTTGACATTGGGGAGAAAAAAAATGACAGATTTTAATATTAAAATTGAGAATATAGTTGCTTCAGCTGCTTTTGGTATAAGATTATCTTTAGAAAAATTGGTTGAACATCTGGAGGGAGCTGAATACGAACCACAACAATTTCCAGGTTTGGTTTATCGTGTGAAGAATCCTAAAGCAGCCATGCTGATCTTTTCAACTGGGAAGATTGTTTGTACAGGTGCAAGAAGTGTCGCAGATGTTAAGAAAGCCGTGGCAATAGTCGCAAAGATGATAAGGTCACTAAAGTTAGATGTCCCAAAAAAATACAAGATACAGGTAGAAAACATTGTTGCTTCAGCACAAATCCCAGGAAGATTGGACTT
>DAOVGP010000037.1 GCA_030672375.1 Candidatus Aenigmatarchaeota archaeon
CCAGAGAATTTCTTCGGTATGTGCAAGAGTTCGTGGAGGAGTGTCTTCTCCTGATCTTCTTTACTCAACTTATCAAAATTTGGATATAAAACTTCTATGATATAATGAGACTTGATACCCAAAGCTTTCTGCCAGATTCTAGATAGACCCCATATTCTTGCCAAAGTCTTAGACTTTGACCCGTAACCCCGCATGCAAATGATGCGAGTTCTATCAAGATGCTTGAAATTCAAGACGTTCAACATAGAATTTATTTTTTCTTGAATGTCGGGGGCTAATTCAAAGCGCATAATATTTTATTGTCGCCGGGATTTAATGGTTTTTATTCTAACGCTGAGATGAAATTGAAACTCACAGTATTCAACAATATTATACTTGATTTCTCTTATTATAGAAAGGTAGAGATAACTATAACTTATTCTTTAAAGATGTTATAGTCAACTATACCATAATTTCATAATTAAAGAACTAAATACAGTTCTTAGGGAATTATGATTTCACAAAAATAGTATAAATCTATCCCAACACTTTACCTGCTTTATTTTTTTCTCTAGGTACCCATTCTATGGTAAATTCTATTTTCTTTTCCTTAACCAAAAGTAAAACTTCTTGAAATAATTTTCTTAATCTCTCCTCTTTGATATGCCATTCCATCTTTATCTGGTTCACGATCAACTTACTATCAGAGAGTATCGTAATCTTAGAATTTTCTTCAACGAATTTCAAAGCTTCAATAACACCCAAATATTCTGCTTCATTGTTAGTTATATTTTTCTCCTTGAATGTCTTGACTATGTACCTCTCAGGAATGACGAAACAGTATTTATCTTTTCCTCCATCAGTGTATATCTCCATGTAATTCACTTGATTTCCAATCTCTCCCCAACTTTGGGTAAAATCATTCTCGTAGAATTAGAATCAATCAGCCCAACAAAAAGTTCAGGATTCTCTGTGTGAATGGGAATCAAGATTTCAGGACAGACTTCTTTCAGAATAACTCCAAGTTGTTCAGGAGAGCAATGACCAGATGTATGAGAAAACTTCATTTTGAGTCCACAGAGTTTAATCCAATTTTTCAATTTTTCATAAGTAAATGCCTGTTCTTCGGAATAGGGTTCTGCTTTTCCGTATATGTACGTGCCAGGGATACCAGAATCGACAGGTTTAAACTGAATCATCATATAAATACCGTTTGTAGTATAAACCAAATATTCTTCCGGATGTTTCAATATCTTTTCCCTTCCATCAGGTCCCCAGACAAACCATTCATCCGATAATTCGGGATCCTCGATCATTTTCTTCTCATGGTTGATTCTTCCCACACCAAAAACTTCTACGTATTTATCTCTTCCCTTTTCCTTCAATCTGTTCAAGTATATCAAGAAATCACCTTTTCCAGGCAAACCCTCTAGCAATCCAGTCCTCTCTGTTTGTAATAGAATGTAAGCCAACCTTGATTCTATGACCAACTTTCGCCCATGTTTTTTAGCGACTTCTGCAACAGTCCTCACTCTATCCAAGTCAACAGGAGAACCGTCGTATATTATCAAGTCATCTGTTTTGTCTGCGATATAATCAGTCTTTCTCCCAACGTCTTTTTCAGATGGTAATTTATGCTTATCAGCTTCTCTTGGCTCTTTAGCTAAGTTAGTTCCTTCACAAATCATGCACTTAATATCTTCATTCTTCAATTGTTTAACAAAAGATTTAGTCAAGACATTCTTAAAACCAGACATTCTAAAATCTCCTGTATAAACTATTGTCCCAACAGAAGTACGGATGATAAAGGCGTGTGCACCTGGAACAGAATGATCAACAGCAAAGGGACTAACAACTATGTCCTTTATTACTATATCCTTACCAGTCTTCACTTCTTTGAACTCTAGATGACTAACCTTCTTGTCCCATGTTTGGTAATAAGTCCTATTTCTGATCTTGATCAAATTTCTTGTGTATCTCCCAGTGTAAACTGGTATGTCTTCCCTAACTAAGGGGGTATACCCATAATGATCTTTATGAGCATGTGATACTAAGATAGCATCAACAAAAGGTTTACCTCCAGAAAACTTGTAGAAATTATTGAATCTAGGGAGTACCTTGGTCTTGAACAAATCATCTATGTTAGAAGGCCTTAATTCTGGCCACTGAAAATATACTGCCTCTCCGGCGAATGAAGTACCAAAATCGAGAAATATTTTGGTTGATTTATCTTCTAACAAAACCTTGTTACCGCCTACTTCTTCGACACCGCCATAGAGAGTAAGGTTAACCATTTAAACCAATCTTTTTTTGATGAAATCATTCCTCGGGAATTTTATCCAAAGTTCAGTTTTGATTGAATGTTCCCTTCCTAATCTTTTCAATCTTTCAAACTGTTCTCTTTCTCTTTGAGTCGGATAATACTTGTTTTTATGGCATTCCTTAACTTCAACTATCTTCTCGATCTTGTTTTTTCCCGGTGTTAATACCAAAAAATCTACTGCTCCACCTATTGCCACTTTCAGAACATTCTCTTTCCCGTATTTTTGAATTAATTCCTTCTTTGCTTTGTATTCACCCATGTATCCTTTCCTCATACTATCACATTATTATTTCAAACCTAAAGAGAAATTATTTATCTATGGTAATAAAAGCAGTGCTGTTCGACCTCGATCAGACGTTGATAGACTTTATAACGATGAAAGTAGAGGCTTGTCGATCTGCAATTAAAGCAATGATAAAGGTTGGTTTAAAAATTAATGAGAGGGATGGTTTAAAAAAATTAATGGAGACTTACTTCAAATGCGGTATTGAATCTGATATAGCATTCACCAAATTCCTGGAAGGAGAGATGGGAAAATCTGATCCTGATATACTCCAGACAGGTATAGACGCTTATGTTAAAACGAAACCAAAATTTCTCAAACCTTATCCTTATGTTCTAGAGACATTAGAGATGTTAAAATTCTTAGACCTAAAAGTCGGTATAGTCACAGATGCTCCTAGAGTCAAGGCAACGAGGAGGCTTGAAGCCATGAACATCATAGAATTTTTTGATTTTATTGTCACATTTGATGATACTGGAGTTAAGAAAACAGAAGAATTACCCATGAAATTAGCAATAAAAAAATTAAACTTATACCCAGAAGAAATCTTGTTCGTTGGTGATAGCTTTGAAAGAGATATAAAACCTGCAAAAAAACTAGGAATGAAAACATTACTCGTGAAGAGGTGTGATGATTTAAAGAAGATAAAAAATTTTTTACCTAATTCTTGATTCAATTAAATATAACGTAACAAGTCTTTAACAGATTTTAAGACAAGATCAGGTTTGGTTATATTCTTTTCATCTGTTCTTCCAGTCTTTACAAATATGGTTTTACATCCCATCTTTTTCGCAAACGCTATATCAGATTTCATTTCATCTCCGATAAAAACAGATTTTTTAGTATCTTTTAACCTTCCCCTGACTATCTTTCCCATGTAAGCAGAAGGTTTTCCCAAACACTTGGCCCTAGCATTTGCTGCAAATTCTACAGCCTTAACCCAGCAACCAACTCCTGGTGTCCACTTATCTCCTACTTGCCATTTTCTACCCATAATACTCGTTAATAACTTTCCTCCTCTATCAACTGCATCTACAGCCAATGTGAGTTGTTGATAGTCAAAATCCCAGTCTTCTGTTACTACAACAAAATCAACAGGAGGTTTATCTTTAACCTTAACTCCTGCATCCCTGAGATCGATTTCTGTTCCGATATTCAAGGCCAAAGCTGTTCCATTTTTTTCCTTAATATAATGACCTATTGTGATACCTGCATTAATCACATCATCAACTTTGACTTCAACCTCGAATTTTCTGAGCCTGTCAGCAATACCCCTCCTTGATTCGATAGTATTGTTTGTGACGTAAAGAATCTGTTTATTCAGTCGTCTCAATTTCTTTATAACACTCTTCGCTCCAGGAATGAGTCTATCCCAATACCAGAGTGTAGAATCAAGATCAAAGATGTAAGTATCGATTTTACTAAAATCCATAACAATAAATGCATCCAATGGAAAATAAAGGTTATGCAAAATTTCCAGAAAAGACTCGATGAAATCATAGACAAAATCAGTTATCTGGAGTCGAGAAGGATAAAGATAGGAAAGTTCCTCAGGGAAATAAACGATTCTTTGAAGATAGGACCAGACGGGGAGATACTAGATGAGAATATCATAAATACTGTGCCGATTCGCTCTTTAGAAAAGATGAGTGTTCTGGGAGTGGATGGAGGAATAGTTAAGCATAGTTATCACGGCCTTGATTTGATGTTGATGAGATCAGTAGGAGTGAATTTCAATTATTCTGATGGGAAATTGAAAGACGTAAAATATTATCCGAGTTCAATCCCCCTACCGATTCCTAAGATAATCTTCGACCCCTTCTCAGACATTGAATTGAATTCTTGTTATAATTTTGAACGGCAAATAATGGAAATAAGATCTGCTATAGAATCGATAGAGAAATTTAAACCTGATGTTGCTCTTCTAGACGGTTCCATAATACCTCATTATATCCCAAGACCAGATAGTCCAATTCTGATGGAATATTATACTAATTTAATAGAAACTTACAAATCCTTGTTCAAACTGTCGACGAAAGAGAAAATCATCTTGGTTGGTATAATCGAGGACAGTCGTGGTGTTAAGTTTTGTGACATCCTGATGAGGAGAATAATCTCTCAAGTCGAATCAGACCTATCAAGGGAATTGAAATTAATCTTGGAAAAGACTAAGGATAGTAACCTACTATACTATGCTTTGAAGAAGGGAGAAAGAACTTGTATTTTCAATTATTCCAAAAATCCAAAAATACATCCAGTACTACGTGAATTTGAAGACATGAATAAAGAATTCTACAGTTTCTACATTAAGACCGTTGATTTTGATAGACCTTTGAGGGTTGACTTTTTAGGTCTTGGAAACGAGTTGAATGTTGTAGACAAACTTTCCTCATTATTGATGCAGACGAGTGGACATTCTGGCTATGGATTACCAGCTGTCTTGATAGAAGCTGACCAGAGAGCAAAATTAAGTGAGAAAGATTTGGATATGTTCTATTCTGACTTGGTCAACAAAATAGGCAATGTTTCGACATTATTCAAGATGAGAAGAGAGATGAGACCTTTTTGAAGCTTCATTTCTTCAAACTTAAATCAACGCCGTTCAACCTGACTTTTTCAGCCATACCAGATATTCTAACAGAATCATCCTCTTGTGATATCTCTCCCTTGAAATAAACGATGTTCAAATCATCCTCATCCAACTTAAGAGGTGACCAATCAGACAATCTCAATGATCCAGAGATTCCGGTAAAAGACATTTCATAGTTTTCAACATCACTTAAAGAATAACTCACGGGCATCCCAGACAATTGAAATTCAACTTTTTCTTCTCCTGCTCTGGGCACGAAAATGATATCGTTTAATTCAACCGATAAAGAAGAACCGGATACTGTCATCTTGCCATTTTCATTTATTGACACATCACCACTCATACTTTCGACTCGAAAATCGATTTCATCATTATCCTTAATACTAATACTCTGACCACCGATTGAAACTGAATCGTATTTTAATGTTCCTTCAAACGGTTTTTCTTTAAAATCAAAATACACGTCTTTGAAACTCTCCTGAGAAGTTGTTATTTTAAACTCTAAAGTTCTGTTGACGGAAGTAGGTGTGAATTTTCCAGTAATCCCACGTAGATAACTCCCTATAGTTGTTAGATACTTTCCCAAATACTTTTCTTTAAATTCTACTCCTTTTTTAGAGAACAATAAAAAGCCAGTTATACCGACTACTATGACCAAAGCAAGTAACACTTTCCACTGCATGATATCTAAGTATATTTATAGTAGTACAATGATAAATTTATAACACAATTATAAGGTGATCTTTTGAACGGGTTTGGAGATGGGATTTGGGGTCAATTGCTGAGTCTGATATTTTTCTTCATATTCATGTTTTTCTACTCGAGGATAATGGTTCAACAAATCCTATTCAAGTTAGAAAAGAGTGCCCAACTCCTTGAAAAAATGTCTTTAAAGGCCGAAAAGATTGTAATTAAAAAAATAAGTAAAAACCCCGATAAGAAACTTAAAAATCGTATCAAGAATTTTCTTGAGTTTTTCGCGATTTCACCAGTTAATCTAGATCCTTATGGACTCGTTAAGAAACTCGAGCATATCGTTGATTTAGAGAAAGATAGATTCAAGTATTTCGTGAAGCAGGTTGCTCCAAACATGGATTCGGAAAAGAGATCAAACGTAATGATGGGTTTATCCGGTGCGATGACCCTTTACCAGTTGACTAAACTCGTTAGACACTTCGTAGAACTAATCAAGAAAACTAAGAGTATTAATCTCGCTATGTTACTACAGATGCAACTGCCCTTGGTCGAAAGACTGGCAAAGGCTTTACTCCATGGAACAGAGGCTTTAAGCAACGGTTGGCCTGTTGGTGATACTGTCGGAGCTTATGTTGCAGCAAACTTGATAGGTAAATCTAAAGTAAAACGGGTTGATGAAGATACCGTAGTTGCGAGAAAAAATTATAAAAAAAGAGATATCATCATCATAAAGGCATCAGGCCCAGGTGGTAGAACTGGTAATCCTGGTAGAGTTGTGGGAAAAATTTGTAAAAAGGAAAAGATTGCAAAAATAATCACTATTGATGCTGCAGCAAAATTGGAGGGAGAAAAAACAGGAACAGTCGCAGAAGGTATAGGTGTGGCTATTGGTGGAATTGGAATAGAGAAGTCTCATATTGAAGATATTGCAGTAAAGAAAAAGATACCATTGGATACAATAATAATAAAGATGAGCCAAGAGGAAGCGATTACACCTATGAGAAAATCAATCTTTAAATCAGTACCAAAAGTTATGGGGATTCTGGATGAGACTATCGATAGGACTAAAGAAAGGGGAAAGATAATTGTTGTTGGAGTGGGTAATACTTCTGGCGTTGGGAACGATAAGAAAGAAATTGATGAGTCGAATAAAATCATAAAGAAAAATATAAAGAGAATGCAGGCTCTAAAAAAGAAGAAAAAGAAAAGGTTTAAATTTTTTCTCTGAGGGGTGGCAATGAAACGTGGTCTTTTCATAACTTTAGAGGGGCCTGATGGAGCGGGTAGTTCCACACAAACTGATCTTCTGTCAAGATGGTTAGAAAAAAGGGGACAAAAAGTTTTCGTCACGAAGGAGCCTACCAATAGTATGGTCGGTGGAATAATAAGAGTTATCCTGAAAAAGGAATGGGAAGTTGATCCTGTAACATTTGCTCTATTGTTTGCTGCTGACAGGGCTCATCATGTGAATAAAGAGATTAAACCTTTACTCGAGAAGGGTGTTCATATTATTTCAGACAGGTATATTCTGTCCACCCTAGCCTTTGAATCCGATTCTGTTGACATAGAATGGTTAAAATTAATCAACAAAAGGTTTCCTCGACCAGATTTAACGTTCATTCTTAACGTTCCGGGGAAGATTTGTGCTGAGAGAATTGCAAAATCACGATTCGGATTTGAATTTTTTGAAACACCAGAAAAGCTAGAAGCTGTCAGGGAAAATTATCTGAAACTCAAGAATCATTTTCCAAATACCTATGTGATAAAGGGCTATGAAAGGGATAAACAGGAAATTCATGAAGAAATTGTCAAAATAGTGGAAAATTTTTGTAAAGAAAATAAAATCCAAATTTAGACTTAATTTTATTAATTCCAAAATAATCTTTTTTAGGGGGGGTGCAAGTGGAAAGAAAAGTAATAGACACAGGACCAAAAGTTATTCTCAGAAATTGGTTCAATAAGCCTTTCGATGATGCTATAGCTGCTGCAAGAACTTGTTATTCATCAAGAGTTATATCAGCTGATGAAGTAACAGAACAACAGAGAAAAAATATCGGAAAGAGTACATACGATGGCGGTCATCACACTATTTTTCAACATGCAACTTTCGAATTTAGTATAGAAGGTGTTTCAAGAAACTTTGTCCACGAACTCCATAATCATCCATTCTATAATTCATCTCAATCTAGTCAAAGATATGTAAAATTAAAAAAAATCAAAGCTACTATACCGCCTTTGAAGGGAAGGGATTTAAAAATTTATGAAGACTCGTTAATTCGTTCATGGGAAAGGTATGAAGAATTGAGTGATATCATTCTTAAAAAATTAATTGAAATCCAACCAAACAAACCAACTGAAAGGCAAATTAAATCATTGGAGAAGAAAGCAATAGAATCGGCTAGGTATGTCGTTCCTTTAGCTGCTCATGTTTCGATGGTTCATACTATAAATGGACTAACACTATTCAGATTGAATAAATTAAGAATGTCAGGTAATACTCCCTGGGAATCTAATATTGTAATCTCAAAGATGGTAGAACAAGTCAAAAAAATTGATACTCTATTCTTCGAGAGATTTGAAGACCCAGTACCATTGAAAGAAACACTTGAATATAAGTTCTTTGAGAAATACAAACAATTTGTTAGTAAAAAAGTTATAGAAAAATTCGACAAAAGTTTAGAAGGATACAAATCAAAACTTATAGACTGGAAAGTTAATGGGGAAAAAACAATGGCAGATGCAATCAGTCATGTCATGGGGGTTTCAGACATAGATAACGACGAGGTTTTAGATTTTGTTTTAAACCCAAGGAAGAATCCTCACCTCACAGAAAGACTTAATCTGTCTACAATTTCGCCACTCATGAGAACAATGAATCATCCTCATTTTACTTTCAGAAAAAGAATAAGCCACAGTTGTGATTCTCAAGATCAAAGACATAGAATGACTCCTAGTTCTAGGCCCATGACAATATTCAGTGATGTTGAAAAACCTGATTATATAACACCAACTTTTATCAAAGAAATTCCTGAAGCTAATAAAATTTTTGACGAATGGGTGAAAGAAGTCTGGGAAATCAAAAACACATTAGTGGATAATGCTGTGAAATTAGAATTTGCGAATTATATTTTACCAAATGCTCAAGCAATAAGGTTTGAAGAATCTGGTTCTCTCCTCAATCTTTGGCATAAATGGATCTTGAGATTGTGTACAAGGTCACAAAGAGAAATATGGGAAGTAAGTAGAGAAGAAGTTGAACAAGTCAGAAAAGTTCAACCCAAATTAATCAAATATATTGGTCCGAGATGTTTCATAAGAAAAAATGCTGATATAAAACCTTACTGTCCAGAAGGAATGTTAACTTGTGGAAAATCCATATGGGACACTTTCCCTGAAATGGAATATATAGGGTGATTGTTTGGTAGTGATAGGATATGAAAAAATCTTAGAGTTAATAAAGAAAACTCCGCCTTTAATGGAAAACCTGAAAGAGAAAAATATACAGCCTAGTGGTGTTGATATCAGAGCAAAATGTATTTACAGACTGAAGAATGGAGGATTTATAGGAATAAAAGAAAGAAGAACACCTAATGTTGAAAATGTATGTAATGAAATCGGAAAAAAATTTACACTTGAACCGAACGAATTCGTATTAGTAGAAACCGTGGAAAAAGTCAACATGCCGAAAGATTTGATGGCAACGATACTCCCGAGGAGTAGTCTGTTCAGATGTGGAGTTACTCTCTATACAGCTGTAGTCGATCCTGGTTTCCAAGGAACTTTAACATTCGGAATGAAGAATCTTAGCAAATTCCCATTTGAAATAGAAATTGGGTCAAGAATAGGACAAATAGTCTTTAGAGAAGTAAAAGACAACGTTAAACTATATAATGGGAAATACCAAGGTGGAAAGGTGACTTAATGCCCTTTGTAGTTTTAGAAGGATTGGATGGAGCAGGCGGTCAAACTCAAACTAATCTCTTAAAGGAACATTTTAAGAAAAATCATATTCCATTTTTGATTGTAACATCCCCTGACTATAGTCATCCAGTTGGTCAATTGTTCGATGATTATCTTCATAGTAAAGTCGATTTAAGTACAGAACAAGTTTTCCTTCTCTGTACAATTGATGTGTTGAATTCTATTCCAAAAATAAAACAAGGTTTGAGTGAAGGGAAGATAGTTATAGCAGATCGTTACATTACTTCTACTCTCGCATACAGGGATGCTGCTAATTTTCCTCTAGAAAAAGGTATAAAATTAGTTGAAATGTTAGACTTTCCAAAACCCGACTTGATAATTTTTCTTGATATAAGCCCGGAGACAAGCATGCAAAGAAAATACAACGAAAAAAAATCTTTGGATTTACACGAGAAGAATAAGAATTATCTCAAAAAGGTAAAGGAAAGTTACAGAAAGGGAATTTCTAAAAATATTCTTGGCAAATGGGTTGTAGTTAACGGAGAGGAATCAAAAGAAGAAGTACATCAAGAAATATTGAAGTATATTAAATCTATATTCAAAGATTATCAGTGAGGGTAATGAAAAAGAGGATTTCCAAGGATGAATACTATCTTCAAATCGCTAAATCAGTTGCTCAAAGATCTATATGCTTAGAGATGAGGAGGGGCTATGGTGCTATAATAGTTATCAATGACACCATCGTAAGTACAGGATACGCTGGACCCGCTAGGGGCGTCGCTAATTGCAACGAAGTAGGAGAGTGTATAAGAAACTCATTAAAACAACCAAAATATGGATCTTATGACCAATGTCCTTCTGTTCACGCCGAAGAGAATGTAATCATCAATGCTGCGAGACATGGATCTAAAGTTTTTGATGGAACCATGTACCTATTCGGTATAAACTCTGACGGAAAAATATCACCAGGTCTACCTTGCCCAAGATGTAGAAGGGTTTTGATAAATGCTGGTATAAAAGAAGTCGTTACAATGAATGAAGAAAATAATATAATAAGATATACTGTTAATGACTGGATTGAGGAAGATAGCAAAACTTATATAAATAACATAGAAAAGATAAAGAAAAAGTGATGATATGGCTTTGAGACCTGGAAGGACCATGAGAAAATTAGAAAGACCTTACACTAGAATTTCTAAGAGAAAACCTAGGATGAGTTACGTAGTTGGTGTTCCCCACAGAAAAATTCGTATCTTTGAGATGGGTAATAAGAAAAAGGAGTTCAACACTACTATGCGGTTAGTTTCAAAACACTCTATCCAGATTAGGGATAATGCTTTAGAATCGGCAAGAATCGTTTCCAACAAATTCCTCGAGAGAAATATAGGAACAGAAAACTATTTCTTCAAGATTCTTGTTTATCCTCATCATGTCCTTCGTGAACATTCACTCGCAACAGGTGCTGGGGCAGATAGGTTTTCGAGTGGTATGAGAAAGGCCTTTGGAAAGCCGAGTGGATTGGCTGCGCAGGTAAAGAAAGGGCAGGGAATAATGTGGGTTAAGTTGGATAAAAAGAATTTGAATGTAGGAAGAAAGGCTTTAAAAAGAGCTGATCTTAAGTTGCCTACTCCCTGTACAATAAAAGTTGAATAGTAAAATTATTTTAGAGATTTCAATGTCTTATCTAGGAAAATTTTTATGTGGTCTATATCAACTCTTATCTGTTTTGTTGAATCTCTGTTCCTGATAGTAACTGCATTATCCTCTAGAGTTTGATAATCTATTGTTATGGCAAATGGAGTCCCTACTTCATCACTTCTGGCATACCTTTTACCTATTGAGCCCCTGTCATCGTAGAAAATATCGAAGTGCTTTCTCAAATTATCATAAATCTCTCTTGCTTTTTCTGGTAATTTATCTTTATTTACTAGAGGAAATACTGCAGCAGTATAAGGTGCAATTACAGCTGGGAATTTAAACCAATTCCAGCCTCTTTTTTTATCCATAACAAAACAATGTAAAAGAATTCCAACAATCGTCCTTTCCATACCAAACGAAGGTTCAACAACATGAGGTACTATTTTCCTTCTATCTTCTGTTAAGACTGTCAAATCTTCTCCAGAGAGTTTCATATGTTTCTTCAAATCATAATCTGTTCTATATGCATTACCAACAGTTTCCTTCCAACCAAAGTCAAATTCTATCTCTAAATCAAAATTACCTCCCGAATAATGAGGAGTTTCTTCTGGTAACATATGCCTGAACCTTAATTTTTCTTCAGGTATTCCAATAGATTTGTAAAATTCAAACTCTTTTGCCATGAAATAGACGAGCCATTCATTTCTAACTACTCTTTTCAATGATTGTTCTGCTGTTAAAATAACAGATTTTTTGTTTTTCTTTTGTGCTTCTCTTGTTAGAATCCTTATTTTTTTGTTCTTAATTTCATTGAATTTTGGACATTCAGGGTGTTTAGGATCAAAGAACAATTCAATCTCGTTTTGATTGAATTCTCTTACTCTGATTATGAAGTGTCTTGGTGATATCTCATTCCTGAAAGATCTACCTACTTGAGCAATACCCATGGGTAGTTTAGATCTAGTTGAACGGAAAACTCGCTTAAAAGAAGTGAATATATTCTGTGCTGTTTCTGGTCTTAAATATGCGTTTTGGCTACCAATAGGACCTATTTCTGTTTTTAACATGAGATTGAATAATCTTACTTCAGCCAATTCTCCATCACATTTTGGACATTTGACTTTATTTTTCTTTATTACTTCTGTCATCTCTTTTGGAGTTTTACCTTCGACCACGACTCCTGTTTTTTCTGTAATGAAATCATCGGCTTTGTATAGGCTTTTGCATTTTTTACATTGGATTATCGGATCGACAAAACTCTTTAGATGCCCTGAAGCTTCAAAAACCTTTTCTGGGAGAACTGTGCATCCTTCTATCTCAAAAATGTTATCATCAGACTCAACAAAAAATTCTCTCCAATATTCTATTAACTTCTTCTTGAGTAGAAATCCAACAGGTCCGTATTCATAGAAACCTGATATGGTTGAATAAATCTCTGCAGTAGGAAATATTATCCCTCTCTGTAAACAAATTCTCTGTATATCCTCCATCTTTGACATGTAAACAATTTAGAATTGTAAATTATTAATCTTAAATTTTAGAAGAAATTAAGTGAGGACTCTTATTATTTTCGATTTTATTATACTCATTCCACCAGTTTTTTTCGCCAAGATATTACCACAAACTAGACACGTCACGTCTTGCGGTGCTTTGTTGAATATTATCTGTTCGTTCTTACATTTTAAACACTGAACTCTAAGGAACCTTGATTTTGGCTTTGGAACAATTTCTTTTTTCATATCATCACTATTTTTTAACTAACTCAAATTTCTTGGCCCTGAAGCCTTTACCTTTTGTGTGTTTTTTTCCACATTCTTTACATTTATATCTTAAATCACGTTTTTTTGTCGGTTTCTCATGATCAGGCTTAGGTCTAGGGAAACTACCGTATCCAGATAATTTACGTTTAAACCTTCTTTGACCTTGTGCCATTTTTCTTCTTGGTTTTTTCTTGACTATTTCAACTGTATGCCCAGTATGTTTTTTACAAAAAGGACATAATATCCTTGTGGTTTTCGGCATCTTCAATTAACTCACCTTTTTTGCTTTACCAACTCTTATCAATAATTTGGCGTTTTCTTTTGGTATTTTCGTTTCATCTCCTTTTTTATAGGGCCCATACTTTTTTAAATCAACACCTATGAACTCTTCAACATCTTCTTTGAATTTTATTTTCTCAAATTCTTCTTCTTTACTTTTTTTAAGTAATGTATTTAAAACTCTTTCCCTCTGACTTCCCAAGGTATCAGCGATAGTTTGAAAGAATTCTTTTTCTTCTTCGATTAAGTTTTCAGGTGGAATGCCTGTTCTTGATGTTATGATGGCGTGATTCATTATCTTAGTTTCTCTTCTGTTGAATATATCCTCTAATAGTCTTTCTACGTTTCTCACTTCTAATGTAGACATTCTATTCTTTTGTTTGGCAGATAATTTTCTCTTCTGATCTAAGTAGGTTTTTGCTTTTTGATAAAAATCTTCTGGTATCTTTGAAAATCTAGGTTCTCTTTGTTCTTCTCTATGGATTTTTCTTATAAATTCAAAGGTTATAGGTTCCTCTGGCATACGATAGAAAATTGGAGATAAAGATTAAAATAGATTAAAAATCAGTTAAAAACTTTATCTGCAAAAATTATAAGTTCATCATATAGCTGTTGAGGAAGTTCAAGAATAATTTTATTAAGGGTCTCAATATCGCTAAATCCTCTCTGTGTCGTTTTTAATCTTTCTGTAACTCGCAAATTTCTATCATCTACAAATTTTTGATAGGCCTCTCTTACTCTTTGCTCAATATCCCACTCTGGTATTATTTTATTTAGTATTATTCTCTTTGCTTCATTCAATCCACGGGCAATTTGGGTTGTATTATAAGGTCCTCCTATAGATCGCTCATCAAAAAAAAGATAATATTTCCAAGGACTATCAGTCAAATCACTATTAGTTGGCATGTGTTCTAATTTCAGAATCGTTTCATAGCTTCTTAGATCAAACAAATCAAAACGTTGTAAACTATTAGATTGTAAACTATTTTCCAAATATTCCGTCAATTCTGTTTGTTTAGGACCTTCCAAATAAAACAAACTAGTTACTGATGATTTACCAGCCATTATTCTATCAGCTTGATCTAGTTCCATATTTAGTCACTACCTATAAGTGATATATAAATATTTCTATAGTTAAGAAGTGATTCTTAAAAATCATTTCTTCTTCATTTTCCTGAATGGATAGTTGACAGGATTCTTTATCGTGACTTCTTTAGTCCCACCTTTACAGATATCGTCTGGCAAATGAACTCCCATACTAATATAGAAATTTTCATTCAAACAATTCGGAGGCAATAGATTACTTCTTTGTCTTTTATGCCATCTCAATTGAGATCTTATGTATCTTTGTGGCAACGGAGAACTATTCTTCTCATTCCAAGCCAAAAGCTCTTTTTCAATCTTATCCCAATCCCACCCCATGTTTCTCAAAAAATTAGTAAGAATAAAGACAGCCCTTTTCCTTCCATCAGTAAGACCATTCAATATCCTCAAGATGCATGGCGGGAATAAATTTTTATTCGTTATCTCCTTAATCCTCCTCTTAGGTCCTTTGTAGGGAATTCTTTCTTCCACTATCTTGTGTTTTTCTGCCCAATCTAAGGCTTCTACAACAATGGTGTTTGCTTCTTTTAGTTCTAATTTACGATCCAAGAATTTTGTCAAGATTTTTACTTTAGGAGGATAAGCATATCCCTTTTTCAGTTTTTCTAATTTAGAAATATCTATAGGTAGACTGACGAGTAAACTTTTTTCATGAAGACTAAACGGTAAACGGAACATGTGTCTAGAAGTAACCACCATAGAATCTATCTGTACAACTTTTAAAGAATTAAGACCATTTTTATCAGTTACCTCAGCTATCGGTTTTTCAACTCTCTCAGCGATTGATAGAGGATTGTCCAAAGCAAGAATCTCTTCTTTCAACTGCTCTTTCACATAGTCCTTCAGGTATTCAATTATTTTCTGTGGTAATTCTGGGTAGAGTTTACTAATTTTTTTGAAGTTGACCTTCTCTGGGAAAGCCTCAAATGGGATGCCTATGTGGAATGATTTACCTCCAGTTAATTTAATCGAATAGTTTTTAATCCCATGATCCTTTAATGCTTCAACTATAATTTTGGTCGTTAATTTGGCTATTTCAAAATCAGGACAATCTGGATCGATTATCAAATCCCAACCTATCCTTAATTTATCCAATTGCTGTTTTATCATCCCAGATTCCAGGGCCATTGGATTGGACCATCTCTCGACTGAACCATGAAAAGAAACAACCCCACCTTTAACCATCTCAAGAATATCATTCGAATAAATCAAGACGTTAGGGCGCTTACCAAAATTCCCGTTAGAAAAGACACCGACAATTTCCCTATCCTTAGCTGCCTCTAACAATACTTCTTGTATGTCCTTTCTCGAATAATAATTCCAGATTAATGAGAAGTTTTTCATAACTGTATATTATCCTTAAATAAATTAATCCCTTCCCAAAGAGAAAACTTAAATTTACTCATGTTTATACTCTGATAAGTTTAGGTGAGGTAGTGGGACAAATAAAGAATAAAATCATTAAGAATTTGGCTAAGACCTTAATAGAAAAATATCCTGATAAATTCACGAACAGTTTTGAAAAAAATAAAGAGGAAGTAGACAAAATAGTGATTTTAGAATCGAAGAAGGTAAGAAACAGGGTTGCTGGGTGTCTTGTTCATGAGATAAGAAAAAGAGAGATGCCTAAACTAGAATTTCGTCCTCAAACTAAAGATAAAAGGAAAGGGAGATGGAAAAGAAAACGTAGATAAGATTCAAAATCATAATTAATAGGGGTGATGATGAAGAGACCGTCCCAAAGTGATTTAATGATCTAGGAGATAGCTTCTGAATCATCCCATTTTTATCCTAAAACATGTCAAGAAACAGATGTGACAAGTATCCTGATAAGATGAATAGAAAATAGACTATAAAATAAATGAAAGAAAAATTAAAAATGATTCCGAGGGTTGTTGCTATAACGAACGAAAATGCAGTCGAAAACCAGAATTTATGTGTTATTCCTCTATGTTTTGTCGGGAAGAACCTGAATAAGATATAAAGGAGGACGAAGTAAGCAGGTAATAATAAAATTGAATCGAGTGATAAATTCAAGAAAAAGTAGACTGTGAATACACAAGCGAGTATAACTGCGAATATACGTCTAATCGGTGATTTTGAATGATCGATATCAGGGAATATTGAAAGAAAGTAGTTAAAAAATATCATAATCATTAAAATTATGTAATCGTTAACAAGATTTAGACTCAATAGTAATTTAACCCAGAAGAAAATCAGTATGGAATTAAATAAAATATGTACTTTCCATTTTGGCATGTGTTCACTCGATAATTATTCTTGCGTCTACAGCTACTGTTCGATCGGGTAGAGCGAGTATGGGGTTTATATCCAGTTCTTTTATTTCTTGATTTTCCTCGAGCATTTTTGAAGTCTTTAATAGTATGTCGACTAATGCTTCTATATTAACTGGAGGTTTACCTCTGTATCCTTTTAGGATTTTGTAAGCCTTTATCTCTTTTATCATTTCTAATGCATCTTTTCTTGTAATCGGTACTAC
>DAOVGP010000021.1 GCA_030672375.1 Candidatus Aenigmatarchaeota archaeon
ATGGAGATATGAGGAAGTGAGAAAGGATAGGTTTAGAGAATTCTGGCAGTGTGATATTGATACTATTGGTTGTAGGAATATTGATGCAGATGTGGAAATGTTAGCTGTAGCTGTAGAAGCTTTAGAGTCCTTAAGGTTTAAGAAATTCTGTATAAAGTTGAACAACAGGAAAATTCTTTCTGCAATAATCGATTTAGTCAATGCACCTGAAAAGAGAAAGTTTGAAGTGTTCAGAGCGATAGATAAACTCAATAAACTCGGTAAAGACACGGTCAAGAAAGAACTGAAAAAAGCTGGATTAAAACCAAAACAAATCCGTGAATTGTTGGAATTGATAACGGTAGAAGGTTCACCTGATGATGTTCTAAAAAGAGGAGAGAAAATATTACAGACTGCTGTGGGTATGGAAGGTTTAGTGGAATTAAAACAAATAGTTGAAATGTCGAAGGGTTATGGTTTCACTGATAAAATCGTTATAGATTTTAGTTTAGCCAGAGGATTGGATTATTATACAGGTCCTATATTTGAAGTTATCGATACTTCAGGTAAGAAAATCGGTAGTCTGGCTGGCGGAGGAAGATATGATGAATTGATAGAAGTGTTTGGTGGTAGACCTACTTCAGCTACTGGTATATCTTTTGGTATCGATAGGATAGTTGAAGTGATGAAGAAGGGGAAGATGTTCAGACTACCAAAAACTAAGGTCAAAGTTTTCATTGCTAACGTTAATGATGAAGTTAAGGAAGACGTAGTTAAAATAGCTCAACAATTGAGGAAGGAAGGAATTGGTTGTCAAGTGGATTTGATGAATAGAAATTTGAAAAAACAATTAGAGTTTGCCAATAATCTTGATATACCGTATACTCTGATAATAGGACCGAAAGAAGTCAAACAAGAAAGATATAAACTAAAAAACATGAAGTCTGGGAAAGAAAAGAATTTGAATCTGAACAATGTTGTTAAAGAATTAAAGTAAATTATAAATTATCGTTTAAATTATCGTTTTTAGTTTTATACAAAGGTTCTGCATATTCTAAGATTCTCATTGAATGATGTAAGAGTTTGAATGCTTCTGGATTAGAGTAGTCACCATCTCCAGTTTCTTCGAATTTAACAAAATATTCTTCGGCCTTTTCTAATGTATCAGGTGCTTCAATTTTTCCATTTAATGCTCTCTTTAACATCTGATATTTTCGACCAAATTTTTTCAATCGGGTCTCTACTTCATGCCTTAAATTCATTACTTTTACTTTGTATGACCAACTGCCTCTTGTGTCAATGTGAAAAACACGATCAGGACCTGAACCTATAAAAATGTGTACATAACCTAAGTTTTCAGTTTGTAAACTTCTGTTTAACCTATAAGGAACGGAAAATAATGTGTGACCATTAAATCTTTTTACTATAATTTTTCCGAAAACTTCAGCATCTTTTAGATATGGAATTTTATTGATTCTTCTCTGGGAATAATCTTTTTTCCAATCTCCCAAAATTTCTTCAAATGTTTCATTGTCTTGGGGTTTTGATAAACCAGGTTTAATTTTTTGTTCGTAGAGCTCTCTTACCCACTCTCTTTGGATATTGGACTCAATATCTCCTGTTATAAATTCATCTACAGGATCAATAAACTCTTCTTCGTCAGGATTAAGCATTGAGATAGGTAGGTCTAAAATGTCTTTAAACTCATCTTTAGGGATGGGTGTGTCTTCTGCTTCAATTGGTTTTTTCTTCTTTTCTTTCATGTAATCGTTTTTATTCAGTTAGATTACCTATTTATAAAAATTTCTATTATTTATTTACTATTTTTAAGTAACAATTGATAATTGTCTAAAAACTAAATTTTAAAGCTGATTTGACAATATAAATTGCCTCATTAATAAGTTTATCAAGAATAAATTCTTATATTAGAAAGAAAGGGTTAAACTTATGGCCGGAGTGGCGTAACCTGGTTAGCGTACAGGCCTGTGGATCTCAGAGCAGAAAGCCTATGGTTCGGGTTCAAATCCCGACTTCGGCCTACTTTTGATGTTTAGAACAAAAATCTATCTGATTCTGGATCTATCGAGAAAAAAATAAGCTTATTATAGTTAACTACCAATTTATTTGAAAGCAAGAGTTAGTTTATTACAAATGTAAATTTGCAGTTCTAATTCTTTGTAACCAATAAAGTGTATTCAATGTGTAGTTCGACCGTGAAATGTGGTTTTTGTAAACAATTAGTTAAATCAACCAATTCTAGTTTTGTCAAAGGTTATGGTACTGTACACAAATCATGTTATGATACTATAAAAGGTAAAAAGAGTTACTCTGATAGATAATTTAAAAGTAGAAGGAGGTGATAATTTGAAGGGAACAGTAAAGTGGTTTAATTCCAGTAAGGGTTTTGGATTCATAGAACGAGAAGGGGGAAAAGACGTTTACGTCCATCAATCGGCTTTGGCAGAAGGGACTGAATTAAATGAAGGTGATAAAGTCGAATTTGAAATTGAAGAGTCAGACAGAGGACCAAAAGCAAAAAACGTTAAGAAATTAGAAGAAGAAAAATCTGAAGTGGCCGAGACAACGGAAGAAGAAACAAAGGAAGAAGAAACAAAAGAAGAAGAAACAAAAGAAGAGTCTGAGTGATTATTCTCTCCTTCTTCTAATATTTGCCAATAAAGTATCTTTATTGAGCGGGATTAGTATTAGATATTCCAATTGGTGTTGCGATTGGTAATATAGGGTCTGGTTTAGCCTTAGGCTTGCCAATTGGGCTTGTTTTGGAAATTGTAACAGGCAGAAAAAAAGATTAAACTGAAAAAGAAAAAGTGAATCAACCCAAGAATCAGATAGATTTTTGTTCCTAATAGAAAAGCCTACAAAAATGAACCACTTTGACCTAATCCCGACTTCGGCCTACTTTTGATGTTTAGAACAAAAATCTGTCTGATCCTGAGTTATTTAAAAGCGTTTTAAGTTTATTTTTTGTAAATATTGATAATGATACTAAGAAAAGATTGGAAAAAATTCGTTGTTTTCGGGTTAAGTATTTTTTTATGGGTAGTGTCTCTTTGGCAGTTGGAATTGGTGGTAATTTGGTTGAAGTATGGGAAAACCACTTTTGAATATCCGTTTTTACTCTGGAAACTAACTTATGGATCGCAAGAGATATTTGGTACACCATGAACGGTATAAGCCTACTCATTCCTTTCATTTATATCCTTACTGAAAGAAAATCAAGATAAATGAGAATAAATCTATCTGATTAGGGATTGATTAGTGAATATTAATAGGATTTAAATTTTCTTTTTCGATACGTTTATAAACTTATAACTTGTATAATTCTAAATTAATTAGGAGGAAAATAAATGCCCTTTGAAAGAGGAAGAAGAAGAAGAAACTTTGGTTTCAATAGAGAGATGCACAAGGCAACTTGTGCTGACTGTGGTCAAGAATGTGAAGTTCCCTTCAAACCACAAGAAGGTAGACCAGTCTACTGTAAAGAATGCTATCAAAAGCATAAACCGAAGAGATTCTAATCCTAGATTAAGTTTTTGATTAGTATTTTAGGATTTAATTTTAGCTAGAGATTTTTCTAGGACAAAAATCTATTTGATTCTTTTGGGATTGATTTCGACCTTTAATAATTTATTAAAATATCGATTCTTCCATTAAAAATTCTACAAATTTTCTACCTGTTATCTCTATATCTCTAGTGTTATCAATACGTTTTAAAATGAGATAATCAATATCTTTGAACATATTTGCTCGTTCCAATCTTTCTTTTATTTTATCTTCATTTCTATTCTTCAACCTTTGTTTAACTACTCCTGGGTTTGCCTCTACATATATCACGCGAAAATCTGGATATAGTTTTGGATATAGTTTTTGAGATTCAATTTGTACCAAATATTCTCTTGAGGAATTTATGACAACACTAATTCCATTAGAAAGTAAAAATTCAATTTCTTCCCCTATTCCATAATAATTACCATAACTTTCCCAATACATGGCAAACTTATTTTCTTTAATCAAATTTTGAAATTCATCTTTACTTAACGGTATATGATCCTCTCTAGTTGGTTCCTTGTGTCTTGTAATATACCTTCTAGGAAAAATAATTGGATATTTACCTTGTAAATATTCTTTAGCATAGTGTATCAAAGAATCTTTACCTGACCCTGAAGGACCAACTACAACAAAAAGCTTTCCTCTGTACATTGACATATAATTGATTGTTATTTTTATAAGGAGTTAGTATAAGATGATTTTTTCTAATGTTATTACAATTTAGTGGCTACAATATAGAAAACTTTATATATTATCTATCTAATAGAAAATTCCATGGCATATGAAATTGTAGACTTTGAGTCAAGTGTACCTCTAAATTTAATATCAAGTACATATACTGATCCTGTAACTGGGTTGAGATTCTATAGGGATGGTACAGTTATAAGAACCTTTGAAGATAGGCCAGATGAAAAAAGAAAATTATTAGAATCTTCTGTTGGTGAAATTGAATTATATTTAGAACATAGAGGAGTTCATCATATTGAGCCAGGACAACATTGGAATGGAAATAAGTTTGAGTGGTTTCATATTAAATTGAAAATACCTAAAAACAGAGAACCTCACACTTTATATCGTAGTTATCCCCTTGAATCCAGACAACCATTGGATGTAATTGGACAAATTATGGAATATCTTTATCGGATGAGCTCTATGGCTAGACCTACTCCAGAATTTGCTAAAGAAAATGAAGCTAGATTTAAATAACAAAAATTTAAATATAATCTATTACATACTTTCCTGAGCCAAAAAAACCTATAAATATTAATTAAACACATAATTTGTTTGGTACTTGATGCAAAGCTCATGTTTTTATGAGTTTGAAGTCCTAATTGGTGAAACTTGTTAGTGAAATCCGTCAATTCCGGTTGATCGTGCCGGAGAATACCGCTATTCGGATTCGACTAAGACATGCAAGTCGAGAGTCTTCGGGACTCGGCATACTGCTCAGTAATATGTGGTTAACCTACCCTATACTCAGGGATAATCTCGGGAAACTGAGGCTAATACCTGATAGATATCCTGTTCTGGAATGACAGAATATCCAAAGGTGACGGTATAGGATGGGACCATACCTTATCAGCCTGTTGGAGGTGTAAAGAACCCTCAAAGCTATAACGGGTACGGGCCATGAGAGTGGGAGCCCGGAGATGGATTCTGAGACATGAATCCAGGTCCTACGGGACGCAGCAGTTACGAAAACTTCGCAATGCTCTAACGAGCGACGAGGGAATCCGGAGTGCTCATGCTCTGCATGGGCTTTTGTTTACTTCAAACAGGTAAACGAATAAGGGGTGGGTAATACGAGTGCCAGCCGCCGCGGTAATACTCGAGCCCCAAGTGGTATTCACGATTAGTGGGTCTAAAGCGTCCGTAGCCGGTTCGATAAGTCCCTAGTGAAATCCTTTGGTAAACTGAAGGGCCTGCTGGGGGTACTGCCGAACTTGGGACTGGGAGAGGGTAGACGTACTCCCGGGGGAGGGGTAAAATCCTCTAATCCTGGGGGGACGACCTGTGGCGAAGGCTTCTACCTAGAACAGGTTCGACGGTGAGGGACGAAACCTAGGGTAGCGATCGGGATTAGATACCCCGGTAGTCCTAGGCGTAAACGATGCCCGTTTGGTGTTGCAAACCTTACGAGGGTCTGCAGTGCCGGAATGTAGATGTTAAACGGGCCACCTGGGGAGTACGGCCGCAAGGCTGAAACTTAAACGAATTGGCGGGGGAGCACACAAGGGGTGGAGGCTGCGGTTCAATTGGATCCAACGCCGGAAATCTTACGGGGATCGACAGCAGAATGAAGGTCAGTCTGAAGGGCTTACCAGACAAGCTGAGAGGAGGTGCATGGCCATCGTCAGCTCGTACCGTGAGGCGTGCGGTTAAGTCCGTTAACGAGCGAGACCCGTGTCCTATGTTACTAACTGGCAACAGAGCACTCATAGGAGACCGCTGGTGATAAACCAGAGGAAGGAACGGGCGACGGTAGGTCCGTATGCCCCGAATTTCCCCGGCTACACGCGGCCTACAATGCATGAGACAACGAGTTGCAACTCCGAAAGGAGAAGCTAATCCCTTAAACTCATGCTCGGTTCGGATCGAGGGTTGTAACTCACCCTCGTGAAGCTGGAATCCCTAGTAGACGAACGTCACTATCGTTTGTCGAATATGTCCCCGCTCCTTGCACACACTGCCCGTCAAGCCATCCGAGTGGAGTTTAAACGAGGCTCTTTCTTTTTGGAAGAGTCGAGTTTGAGTTTCGCGAGGGGGGCTAAGTCGCAACAAGGTAGCCGTACTGGAAGGTGCGGCTGGATCACCTCCTTTTATATTTCATTAACAAGCACCAAAAATTAGGGCTTAAAAATTTGTAGAATAAGTTTGACAAAAATAAAAAATTTTATGACTCACTATCCAGGAAAAGCTCTGTAATTCCTAGGCTCTTTCGTTATCCTCACGCTTGGATGGCTTTCTCGTTGACCACCTAGACTTACTTCAACAAGCTTGGTTTTCTTTCTGAATTCTTTTAAGGTTTTTATACCAGCATAACCCATCGCATTTTTCAAACCACCCACCATGTCATGCAACACCTCTGGTACAGGACCGATAAAATCGACTAAACCTTCAACACCTTCCGGCACTGTTTTTCCCTTCGGACTCACAAAATATCTACCAGGACCATACCTAGCTTCTAAAGCAGCTTCAGAACCCATGCCTCTGTATTCTTTGAACAACCTACCCTCAAGAAGAACTTTTTTTCCTGGAGCTTCTTCTGTACCCGCCAATAAACCTCCGATCATAGCCGATGAAGCACCAGCAGCTATAGCCTTTGCTATGTCACCATATTGTTTTATACCACCATCAGATATTACTGGAATATCATACTTATCTGCAACTTCACTACAAGATTCGATTGAAGTTATTTGAGGTACACCGACTCCGGTCACAACTCTAGTCGTACATATAGAACCAGCACCGACTCCAATTTTTATTGCATCCGCACCTGCAGCGATTAAATCTTCTGTTGCCTTTGCAGTGACAACATTACCTCCGATAACATCAATGTCGAATTGTTTCTTAATCTGTTTAATTGTGTTCAAGACATTTTTAGAATGACCATGGGCAGAATCAACAACGATCACATCTACATCTTCCTTATACAATAATTCAACTCTTTTCATGCCACCTACTCCTACTGCAGCACCGACCATGAGTCTACCTACAGAGTCCCTTGTTGCATTTGGGTATTTTTCTTTTCTTAGGATATCCTTAACCGTGATCAAACCTAACAGTTTACCGTCTTTTTTTGTAACCAAAAGCTTCTCGATTTTATTCTTTTGTAAGGTTTGTTTTGCCTTATCTCTAGTGATATCTTTAAGAACAGTCACGAGTTTTTTCGTCATCAAATCTTCTACCTTTAAGCTATTATTTTCCACAAAAAGTATGTCTCTTTTTGTTATTATCCCAACTAATTTTCCATTCTCAACAACAGGAATACCAGAAATTTGATTCTCTCTCATTATCTTTTTTACTGCTCCAACAGTTTTTTTGGGTTCGATTGTGATAGGATTTTCGATTATCCAACTCTCGTATCTCTTAACCTTTCTAACTTGTTCAGCCTGTTCCTGTGGAGTCAAGTATTGATGGATTATTCCCATCCCACCTTGTTGAGACATTGCTATGGCCATTTTTTCTTCTGTTACCGTGTCCATAGCTGCGCTTCTTATTGGGATGTTGAGTTTGATTGATTTGGTTAGCCTTGTGCTAACATCTGTTTCTCCAGGAAGAACTTGAGAATACCCAGGAACTATTGAAACATCATCAAAAGTTAATGCATATTTTTTCTTTTTCAACATGATTAACTTTCTTGTCTTAACTTTATAAAATTTTGTGAGTAATCATACTTTGACAATGTTGTAACCTGCCGCCTTTCTTAATCTATTCATCACAGCAAGTCCAAGACCTTTTTCTTCTACACCTTCGGCCAGTACCACATCTACTTTTTCTTTGTCAAATTCTCGTAAAGTAGTGAACAAATTTTTGGCTACATCCTTTAAACTTTCTCCGATGAACTTGATGATATCTGTCTTGTATTCATGACTTTTACAAACGGTCATGACTCCAACTTTTTTTCCTATTTTTTTGTAACCATCCACGAGTTCAATAATTTTTTTTCTCACTTCATCGGATTTTCCTTCAACGACTATTACTTCAGCTTCCGGAGCATAGTGTCTATACTTCATGCCAGGAGACTTAACAACCATACTTTCAATATCTTTTTCTGTCTTAACAATGGGGTGAAGTTTAACTTCTCCAATAACAGATTCCAGTTCTTCGAGTGTTGTCCCACCAGGTCTCAGGAGAGTTGGTATTCTGGATGTTAAATCCAAGACAGTAGATTCAACTCCTATATAGGTTTCTCCAGTATCTATTATTGCATCTACTCTTCCGTACAAATCATCAATTACATCTTCAGCCCTAGTTGGACTAGGTCTTCCAGCGAGATTGGCTGATGGAGCTGCAATCGGTACTTTCGATTCTTTTATGAGTACAAGCGCAACTTTATGGCTAGGCATTCTTATTGCTACAGTATCTAACCCAGCAGTTACTATATCAGGCACTATGTCGGATTTTTTAACCACAAATGTTAAAGGACCAGGCCAGAATTTTTTCATCAAGACCAAAGCTTTCTTCGGTACTTTCTTTGCCAATTTGTAAACCATATCTTCATCAGAAACATGAACGATTATCGGGTTGTCTGCAGGTCTATTCTTTGCTTTAAAAATCTTCTCAACAGCCTTTGGGTCAAGTGCATTCGCACCTAAACCATACACGGTTTCTGTAGGAAAAGCTACGAGTTTTCCTTCCTGCAGGAGTTTTGCCATTTTTCTTATTTTCTCTATATCAATGTTTTTTTCGTCTATCTTGATTATTGAGGTTTTATACATAGAACCACTCAAGAATACTAATAGGTTAACATTAATTTGAGATTTTCATTTCAATAATTTTAATATTTGAGAAAAATAACCCAAGCCAGGAATTGTAAGAGAAAGGGTCATGATTAAGAATAAGATGTAAACGATGAGCAATACTATCCCTTCTTTTCTCTCGAGTTTTTTTCTTCCAAACCTTCCCAAGAACAAGTAGAGTAGAACTGTTGAAAACAAGACGAATGAGACGAGTGTTGTGAATACTTCAATGTTAATTTTAAAAGGCGCCAAAACTAAGATGGATCCTAAAACCAGAGTCAAATTCGTTAAACAAGACCCTATAGTATTACCTAAGCCCAATTTTAGATGATTTTCTTTTAGAGCATCCAAAGTTACTGTCAATTCAGGAAGGGAAGTACCAATTGCTATGATCGTTGCTCCAATGATAGATTCGGCTATTCCAAGGATTGATGCGATGCTCGATGCAGAATCCACAACAAACCTTGAACTTACTATAAGGAATATCAAACCTATTATCAAAAAGAATATTGTTTTATAGAAACTCACTGAAAACTTAAGCCTAGGAATCTTTCGTGAGAGATCTTCCAGTCTAATTTCCCCAAGAGTTATTTTCTTTCTCACAGAATATAGACTGAATAAAAAGAACAAGACTAACAGATTTATTCCAGTCCCTCTACCTGGAGAGGTTGAAATCAACATCATCACTAAGATTATACCACAAAGAAATAGCATCTCGCTTAGTTTCATCAAAGTTTTCTCTGTCATTCTCACAGGCCTTAACAATCCCATTAACCCAATGACAAGACATATGTTCATTATATTCGATCCTAAGACATTACCAATAGAAATTCCAATATCTCCTGACATGATAGCAGATGTTGATACTACGAGTTCAGGCAGACTAGTCGCAACTGAAACTATCAAGAAACCCACAGCCAGATCACCTAATTTCGTGATTCTAGCAATCTTCACAGAAGATTTGACGACTGTATGAGATGCCTTCGAAAGTACGAACATCGAAACAATGAGTATTACCACTTCTACTAACAAAGTCATACTTTTCTTTTATATTTCTGCCCATAAATTGTTGTTGGATATTTGGCTTGAGTTAACGAATTCACATAAACTCTTTCCTCGAGATAAAGTACCATTTCGTAGCTTCGATTAAAAACAATTCAATCAATCCTAATCCAAAGAGAATCAACCAATCATGAAATCCCAAGGGCACAGTCTTTAATAGACTTTGAAGTATTGGTGTGTAAATAGCCAGAATAAGCATTATCACTCCTATTCCCCAGGCTGCTACTAATATTTTATTTGAGAAAAGATCTATTCGCCATAAATTTCGTCTTAGACTTTTACATGAGAAAACATAAAATAAAGAGTCGATAGATAGGGCTACAAAAATCATAGTTCTAATGTAATCGATGTGATGATTATTATTCCAAAGCCAGAAAAATAAACCTAAAAGAATGAAATCAGTGAACAATCCGATGATAAAAATTAAAACTTTCATCTCTTTAGTCAACAAAGGAATTTCATGACCTTGAGGCTTCTGATCCATCAAACCTTTTTCTTTTGGCTCAAAAGCTAAAGCTATATCCGGAAGGCCATCCTCAATTAGATTTACCCACAAAATCTGAGCAGCTGTAACTGGTAATGGCCAACCGAAAAGGAGACTTACTCCAATTAAAATTACCTCAGTGAAACTACTGGAGAGCAAATAAGTAATCACCTTTTGAATATTATCGATGATTGCCCGACCTTCTTCAACCGCTTCGACGATCACTGAAAAATTATCTGTCAAAAGAATTAAATCAGAAACTTCTTTAGCAACATCAGTTCCAGATCCAAGAGCGACTCCTATGTCAGCTTGTTTTAAAGCCGGGGCATCGTTGATTCCGTCTCCAGTCATTGCAACTACCTCACCTTTTTTCTGCCATGCTTTAACGATCCGTAATTTCTGACGAGGTTCAACTCTTGCATAGATTTGAATATCTTTTAATCTACTTTCAAATTCTTCATCGCTCAATCTTTCCAATTCTTTTCCTTCGATGATGTTTTTTTCGCTAATTGATAATCCCAATTCTTTTGCAATCGCTTTTGCTGTAAGTTTATGATCGCCAGTAATGATGATCGGCCTTATCCCAGCCTGTCGACAAATCTTAATCGATTCTTTAACTTCTGGCCTTAATGGGTCGTGGAGAGCGATAAAACCAACAAAAACCATTTCCTCCAAATTTTCTTTGATCGATTCACTCGCTTTTATCTTTTCAATTTTTTTTGTCCTTTTGTAGGCCGTTCCTAAAACTCTTAATCCACTACTAGTAAGATGCTCGAATTTTTTATTGAGTTCATTCAAGCCTTTCCTCGATATTTTTTTCTGTCTTCCATTAAGTTCCATGTACTTTGACATACGAAGAATTATCTCAGGGGCTCCCAGGACATAAACGATGTTACCACTCTTAGGAAATTCATGCAGAGTCGCTGAATATTTATAAACTGGATTGAATGGAAGTTCTTCGATTTTTGGTTGCTCTTTCTCTAATTCTTTTTTCGAAAGTCCGGCCTGAATTCCAGCAAGTAGTAGGGCTTTATCTGTAGGTCGACCTCTAACAATCCAATCTTTTAAAGGGTCATCAGGGTTTTCGATAAAAGCATTACTACACAAAGTAGCGATCTTTAAGGCTAAAACATGAGATTCTTTTCCGTCCCTATCGATCTTTTCTGAGAATTTTTTTCCATCACTCAATAATTCTTTACTTCCTGTGTAGATTCCGGCAACCTGCATTTTTCCCTCGGTCAAAGTCGCGGTTTTATCTGTACAAATCACAGAAGTTGAACCTAGTGTTTCAGTTGAGATTAATTTTCTCACGAGTCCTTTTTTCTTCAGAATCCTTTGCATTCCTAGAGCTAAAATTACAGTCATCGATATAGGCAATCCTTCAGGAATAGCAGCTACAGCTACAGCTACTGTGATGGTAAACATCTCTACAAATTCTCTACCAGTTAACATTCCTTCAATAAAGATTGTAATACATATCAACGAAATGATGGCTCCGATGATTTTACTGAAATCAGCTAATTTCTTTTGATAAGGAGTTAACTCTTCTTTTGTCTCTCTCACCAATTCAGCGACTTTTCCTATTTCTGTTCTTAGACCAGTCCCAGTAACAACTGCCTTTCCCCAACCATCTTCTACGACAGTACCCATGAAAACCATGTTATCTCTATCCGCTAAAGGAGTATCTTCAGGTAAAACACGAGGATTTTTTTCGGCAGGTAACCATTCACCCGTTAGAGCTATTTCATTAATTTTTAAAACCTTGGCTTCGATTAACCTTCCATCAGCTGGGACTTTATTTCCAGGTCTTAAGAGTATTATGTCTCCAGGAACTAGTTCTTCCTGAATAATTTCTTTTTCATTCCCGTTTCTGAAGACATCCGCCTTTACCTTCAGTATCTTTCTCAATTTCCTTAGAGCCTGAGAAGCTTTATTTTCTTGAAAATAACCAACGATTGTGTTTAGAGCAACTGCGCCAAAAATAATGATTGCATCTGTGTATTCTTT
>DAOVGP010000025.1 GCA_030672375.1 Candidatus Aenigmatarchaeota archaeon
GCCTTCTCTAAAACTTTCTTTATCTCTCTACCAGCATTCTTCACAGACAAAAGAACTTGACTGTCAAAGATTTTTGCTTTCTTGAAAACTTTCCTAGCCTTCTCCACATCATCTTCAGGTATGTTAAGAATTATCGTGTCACCGCCAAGACTATCCTTCAATTTTTTTGGTGTATTTAATACAATAATTTTTCCATGATCAATTATCGCAACTCTATCACAAACTTCATCTGCCTCTTCCATGTAGTGTGTTGTCATCATTATCGTTATTTCGTATTCTTTTTTCAACTTCAGTATGTAGTCCCATACATGCTTTCTAGTCTGTGGGTCTAAACCAAGAGTAGGTTCATCTAAGAACAAAACTTTTGGGTAGTGTATCAAGCCTCTTGCTATCTCAAGTCTTCTCCGCATTCCTCCAGAAAAAGTTCTCACTATAGAATTTGCCCTATCTGATAATTCAACTAATTCAAGAACTTCATCTATTCTTTTTCGTCTCTCAGATTTTGGTACGCCGTAGAGTCTAGTATGCAATTCTAGATTTTCTTTTGCAGTCAATCTATCGTCCAGACTAGTATCCTGAAACACTAAACCAATACACTTCCTAACTTCATCTGGCTGTTTAATTATATCGTAATTACAAACTGTTCCTTCTCCGCTAGTAGGTCTCATCAACGTACATAACATGTTTATAGTCGTTGTTTTTCCAGCTCCGTTGGGACCTAGAAAACCAAAGATTTCTCCTTTCTTGATTTCAAAATTTATTCTGTCCACTGCCCTAATTTCATTATTGAACACTTTAGTTAAATTCCTGACTTCTATTATTCCCAAAGAAAATGCACCTAGAAGATTTTCTTATACCACTTTTTCTTCCACATCACGTATACTACTAATATTATTGCTATAAACCAAACTGTACTTGGAATTTTGAAAGGCACGTTCCAAGCGACTGTTTCTGTTTGTTCATATTTTCTGTTGTCTGGTCCTTCGTATGAAAGTACAAGTTCTCCTGTTCCACCATTGACTAAATCAAATTTCAATGTTGTTTTTTTGTCAATCTTAACACTAGTTACATAGTCTACATCAAATACTTGTCCGTTTATCAATAGCTTTGCATTCAATGCTTTTGCCTCTGCTGTTCCTATGTTGGACAATTCAATATTAAATTTTTGTTTCTGCAAGTCAACCTCTGTTTGTATTATTTGAAGTTTGGGTTCTCCACTTACTAGTATCCCCACATCAAAACTAGTTGATATTTCATCTCCAGTTTCCTCTTGATATCCTAATGTAATAGTTCCTGTGTATACACCATAGTCAGCATCTGAACCTACTAAAATTAAAAATTCAAAATCTTTTGTTTCCCCTGCATTAAAATCACCTATGTATACATTACCACCAGAGAAAATTGGTTTAATGTATGCTGAATCTGATGTAAAGGTTGTAGTTGTTCTTTTTGCGTTTCCTGAGCCGACATTACTAATAGTGACTGATATGTTCTTTTGGTCCCCTGGAGTTAACATGTCACTCCCCATTTCTATCAGTTTGAAATCTGGTTTCCCCTGAACATTTACGCTAACTTCCTTGTTTAACAGGTTAGATTCATAACTAATCTGAATAGGTATCTCATACACTGTTGAAATTGCTGACTCATCGACAAATAATTCATACTCCACAACTCTAGAACTACCGATTGGTAAAATACTTATTTCTTTTTCTGCATCCTCTAAGAGTGTGAATGGTTTATTTGGTTTTAGTTCCAAAACCATATCTTCTATCTCTCTTGCACCTGTATTTACGATTTCTATTGATAATTCAACATTCATTCCCGGTTCTACTGGATAAGGATTTGTATTAGCTGTACTAACACTAACACCTGTATATTCAGCACTTAGTGTAATAGCTGGTAACAAACAAATTATCACAGCAAATAAAGTAATTCTTTTTAACATTTTATTTACCTCCAAATTTTACCATCCTTAATATTTAATTTTCTTGAAGCGCATTTCGCTATCAAAGGATCATGAGTAATGATAACAAAGGTAAAGCCTTTCTTATTTAATTCTTCCATTAAATTGATTATTTCTTTCCCGGTTTTAGAATCAAGATTTCCAGTAGGTTCATCTGCAAGTATAATATCTGGTTCATTTGCTAAAGCCCTTGCAAGAGAAACTCTTTGCATTTCTCCTCCAGATAACTGACTTGGTAAATGGTTTATTCTTTCTCCTAAACCAACAGAACTCAATAATTTTTTTGCTCTCTTTATAGCTTTTCTTTTTTCCACATTACAAATTCTCATTGGCATTTCAACATTTTCTAATGCTGTCAAGGAGCCTATTAGATTAAATTGTTGAAATACAAATCCAATCTTTTGACCTCTTATCAATGCCAATTCATCATCTGTTAATCCAGATACATCTTTACCTTCAATATAAACCTTTCCAGAAGTAGGTCTATCCAAACATCCTATTATATGAAGTAACGTGCTTTTTCCAGAACCAGAAGGTCCAAATACACCGATCATTTCCTCTCTATTTACCTTCATGTCTATATCTTTCAAAACTACTAATTCATTTGGCTTTCCTTGATTGTAAACTTTCTTGACATCCTTTACTTCTATTATCGTTTTACTCATATCTTATCGCCTCTATAGGATCTAACTTAGAAGCTTTCCAGGCTGGATAGAACCCACCCAACAAACCTAAAAGCACGGCAAATATTAAACTTCCAATTGCTAAACTTGGAGTTACTGTTGCACTTTCCAATGCACTACTTATAAATCTCAATGAATAAGCCCCTAAAGAACCTAGAATTACACCCGCCAAACCGCCGAAGAAGGTTATTATAACAGATTCAGTTAAAATCTGTTGTAATATACAATTATTAGTTGCACCTACTGCTTTCATTATTCCTATCTCTCTTTTCCTCTCCATTATTGACATAATCATTGTATTTAATACACCCAATCCTCCTACTATTGCAGAAATACCTGCTATTCCAAATGTAAAAATTTGAATTTGATCTATGACACTAGAAATTGTAATTGCAACGTCTTCTGTTGATAAAGCAGTGACACCTTCTATATTTTCATTAATATAATCTGTAATTTCTTCAACATCATCTAAATCTTCAGGATAAACAATAATTCCAGAATATTCTTCAGTATCAAGAAGATCAAGAGCAGTTTCTATGGGTATCAAAACTCCATTATCAAGACCAGGATCGCCAATTTTTTTGTAAACTCCCACAATTACAAAATTTTCTTCTTTGAGTTCAATAGTATCTCCTACTCCAATATCTAGATCTTGTGCTAAACTATATCCAATAGTAGCTGAATAAGCATCTCCACCTTCTAAAGTTTCTCCATCATCAAGTTCTGCACTTTCTGTAACAAGTAATTCTTCGTTTTCAGGATCTACTCCATTAATGAAAAGATCTGGCTGCCCAAATTGTTGATCTCCATCCAAATAAGCAATATCCATTACAAATCTAGCTGATTCTTTTATTCCACCCACATCTTCTATTTCTTGTATTTTCTCTTCTGAAAGACTACTACTTGCCATTGCGAGAAAAAGAGGCTGATCCGATTCTTCATAGACATAGATTAAGCCAGCAGCCATTTCCAAAGCTTCTGATATCTGGATTCTAAGACCTTCTGATACTGATCCTAATGCAACTATAGCAGTAATACCTATAACAATTCCAAATGTAGTAAGAAAAGATCTTGTTTTAGATCTCATTATACTTTTCAAAGCAAGATCTAACAATTCATTCAGCCTCCAATTCTTTAAGTCTTTTGAAATTATCTTTGATTATTTTGTTCAACTTTTTTTGTTTAGATTTATTTTTAGTAATCTTCATAATTAAGTTTCTGGATTTTATCAAGGAGTTCCTTATTCCAACAGGTAGAAGAAAGAAATTATCTACTCGAGTTTTTTCATGTCCTTTCATTAATCCTCTCAATTCGGGTTCATCGATTCCAAAGATTTGACCCATTGTTCTGATATGATTACAAAATTTATTTCTCATTTCTTCCACTTCTTTTTCAATTTTGTTAGATAGAGTTCTCCCTTCTTTCGTGAGTTTGTAAGAAATCTTTTTTTTATCTTTCGATTTGACTTCAGCAATCAATCCCCTTTCTTTAAGTTGATGTAAAGTTGGATATATTGCCCCAGGGCTAGGTTCCCAACCCATTTCTTTTTCTAAGCATTTCATAATATTATAACCATGCTTTGAACCAGTTTTGAGTTGTTTTAAGATACAAACTGTCAAAAACCCACGGGGTACTAGTTTATGGATCTTCATTATATCGGAATTGATATATCGGCACCGATATTTAAATATTTGCCATTAAAAAGTATCAGAAATTTAAAAGAATGAAAAAAACAAAAAAAAACAAAATATTCTTATTTTTTAGGATTTAACAATCTCTTGCTTTCAATGTCTTTCTTCCGTTTGCCGCAGCTCTTTCAGCAGCTTTCTTTACCAAAGCAGCAACGTCAGCATCCAATGCCTTTAGGTAATCCTCGCCGACATTACAGTGTCCCTTCATCATTTGTCTTATTGCGCTCTTAACGATTAATGCCATTCTATTTTTCACCCCCTATTTTTAACATTTTAAAACCCCTAAAGGGGCTTAATTTTATACTAATTATACAAATATATGCCTTTAAAAAGCTTTGCTTTTTCAAGGGTTTTAGGTATGTTTAGACTCATTCTATAAAACAGGGAGAAAAACATCAAAATAACAATGGATTTGAGGTTTTTAACCAAGACTATATTACTTCTATTTCTTTACCAACAATAATTCTACCTTTCTTCTTGTTACAACTAGGACACAGTATTCTTATGGCATTTTCAGGGTCAGAAATCCTAGCTTTACCAGTATACCCACAACCACACTTAATTTCAATAGGTATCTGTTGTACTGTAGCTCTCACAGGAACTTGATAATGATTTAGCATTTGCTTCAACAAAAGTTCAAATTCCTTTATCTTATGTGAATCAGGTACTTTTATGGTGAAATTTTTCCTTCCGTTCTTAGACCATTCAATCATGATTTTTTCAATGGTTTGTGTAACGTATTTCACTTCATGAGCCAGAAAACCACCTGAAAAATTTATCAGATTTAAAGGAATCGAATACAAAATCAAAAATCCATTCATACCACAAGGTCATTTTATATATATGTGATTTTCTGATTATAAAACTTATTTAATGTCGGGAGCGGGATTTGAACCCGCGATCTCTGCGATGCACCTTAATCATCTGATATCATAGCTCATTCAACTAAGTTTATGAGCGCAGCGCTTTAACCGCTAAGCCACCCCGACCTACTTTATAGAATTAAAGATTCAACATTTAAATTTATTCGAATATTTTCACAATTTCTTCAGCATTCATTTTGTTATGCTCGAAATCATATTTTTCTGGTTCATCTCTCCTCAAGATTTTAACAATGCATCCAGTCAATTCAGAACAAGCAAAAGCATAATATCTCTGTATATTCTGTTCCATTTCTATTCCATCTAGGGTTAAGGATGCAGATCTTTTTCTGCCTATAGCTTTGATATCCTTTTGTCTCCTAAAAAGTATGAATTCTGGCTTGTACTCCATGACAACGATAACGTCAGGATTAATTCTTTTCAATGCAATTTCAGGAAGACCAGGGAAATAACCTTCAGTCTTTGTGAAGAACAAGTTAGTGTCTATTATAACGTTCTTGTGTTTTTTTATTTCATCGGAAATCATATTGAAAGTTTCTTGTTGTATTTTTTTGTGATCTTCTTTGCTAACACTCTTATCACCTTCATCTCTTTTCAAGCCTAATTTTTCAAACGCCTTTTCAAAATAATTACCTACAGTTATCACTTTAATGTCAGGTTTTTTTCCAAGAACGAACTTTATTGCAGTAGACTTGCCAGCACCCTTTACACCAGAAACAACTATTTTCATCCCATCACCTTAACCTCTATATTTTATTTTTAAATTTTATAAAAAGATGGGCCTACTAATCTGTAGAAAATGGAAGAAAAAAAGATGTCAATTAGATTATTTCCTTATCTCTTCGTTAAACTGAACTATGTGACTCTTTAATTCCATTAACATATCATTGGTTTTCTGCAGAGCCGCTTCCATTTGTTCTTTCTCTTGTTTCAAGTTCTTGATTTGTTCTTTAAGTGTCAACTTTTCAGATTCTAATGCTGTTTTATCGTCCTTTAAATCTACAATATGCGATTCTAGTTCTTTACATCTCTTTTCACTTTTTTCTAACTCTTTGTAGAGATTGTCTCTCGTAGATTTCAAGCTTGATATTAATTCCCTCAAATGTTCCTCTTTTTCTTGAAGCTTTCTGATTTTTTCTTGGAGTCGTTTACCGGCGTGTTTTAAGTATAATGCAGAAATCCTGTGTGTCTTTAGAGTTTTAATTACATCTTTCATTTCTTTATCGAGGTCTTTTTTATTAACCTTTTTCTTCTTTTTTAATACCAACTTCTTCAACCCCCGAAACTTTATTATTAATTTCTTGTTCTCGCCTTAAATGTTTAACCTTATGCATTTCCATTAGTCTGATGATTTCGGATAGTTGTAGGTTTATTTTCCTTATATCTATTTTACCTTCTTTCAATTCCATGATATTCCTATCCGAAGAACCATCAATCATCCAACCACTTTTTTCATAATCATAAACATACTTTTTACCCATATCTCCGGTTAAACTCAATATTTTATCTTCAAGAACTTCAACCAATTCTGTGAGGGTTTTGTTATTCCTGAGTAGGACTTTAATTTCCTCTTTTAATCTCTCGTTTTCCTTCTTTATACTACCAATGAAAACCTTGTTCCTTTCTAAAATTTTGATAGGATCTACATTACTCATTGTCTCTAATCTATTTATTTTGTTTTTATTTAATTAAATTACTAACTCTTTGTTGTAGATGTTTCAAATACTAATGTGATGGGCCCAGAGGGATTCGAACCCCCGACCTTGTGGTTAAGAGCCACCTGCTCTACCATGCTGAGCTATGGGCCCAAAATGAATAATAATTAACTACGAAATATTTTGTATTTTTCTTAAATCATTTGTTTTTACTCTGTAACTTCTTTTAACCATTTCATGTACTCCTCGTTCACTTTTTCCACTTCTATCTCACCGATGAATGGAATTTCGTAAGGGTGTAATTCTTTTATTTTTTTAAACAACTTTTCAACTAAAACATCTCGCGTTTTGAAGATTATCAACGTCTCTTTTTCTTTATCTATTTTTCCTTTCCACCAAAACTTACTTTCTGTTATACAAACTTCCAGGCCACAACCAGCTAACTTTAATTTTAGAATTTCTTCTATCAATTTCTTTGATTTATCAATCGGACAAGTCGTTAATACTAATCGCATAATACAACCTATTTTGTTGACCAATAAGTACCTTTCTTTTTCTTCCATTTAATATAATCAGTAATAATTTTTTTATGGTCAAATGAAAGTTCATTTAAAATTTTTTCATCAATCTCGAACCAAGATGCATCTTCTGCATCATCCCCACCTTTTACTTTTCCCCTTATAGGTTTTGCAATAAAAACGGTTGTCATTAAATGTCCTCTAGGATCTCTGTCTGGGATTGAGTAAACGCCTAATATATCTATCAATTCAACATCTAAACAAGTTTCTTCTTTCGCTTCCTTTATCGCTTCATGCTCGACTAATTCCCCTTCATTAACAAACCCGCCAGGTATTGCCAATTTGCCTTTGAAGGGTTCATTCTTCCTTCTAATCAGAACAATTTTATCCTCCTTTTCTATTATTATGTCGACTGTAGGAATTGGGTTTTTATACATTTTTCACCACTGTTCATTGAATCAGGATGGGCCGAGAGGGATTCGAACCCCCGACCAACGGGTTAAAAGCCCGCTGCTTTTGATGATTAAATCTCTACCATGCTGAGCTACCGGCCCCTAAAAATAATTATAGAAAGAGAATGAATTAAAAGTTTAAAAAATTTGTTTAATATGACCTACCTCTTTCGGTTTCTGTTAATATCTCTCTTTCTCCAACTATAATCCTTGATTTTAGAACTCTCGCCATATCCACATGCAGAACATCTTCTGTCTCGAATGTGAAAACTCCTTCTACCACATCTTCTACATAATACATGACTTCGTTTCTGATGTTTACCAAAAGAAGGCGTTCCCTTAGACATTTAATCCCCCAATTAAACAGGAGAAGCGTATAGTACAGTGTCCCCTCTGATCAAGAGTGTAGTAAATTTCCTCTTGTTCTCGCCTTGTATATCCACATTCTCTAACCAAAGGTTCAAATGAAGGTCCAAAGCCATAAGTGTACCTGTTATCTCTTCACCATTCTTCAATTTCACAAAAACTTTCTTTCCCTTCGCTCGATCTAATGCATCAATTGGCCTGTCTGGCATATTTTTCACCATTAAAGTTTGTGATATCAATATATAAAAAGATATGCTTAAATTTATTCTATCTAAGGTGATTGTATGACTAAGTGGCATATCGACAAAGGCAAGAAAGTTACTGGAGGAAAAATAATTTCGCACAGAAAGAAGAGGAAATTTCAGAGAGGATCTTTACCTTTGTTAACAAAAATAGGTAAGGAAAAGAAAACGAAAGAAAGAGTTAGAGGAGGAATGACAAAGATAAAACTTCCTCAAGCAGAATTTGCGAATGTAATTGATCCTAAAACTAATAAAGCTAAAAAAGTAAAAATACTCGATGTTCTAAGAAACGAAGCAAACCCCCAATACGTTAGACGACGTATAATAACAAAAGGAACTATCATAAAAACAGAACTGGGTGAAGCCAAAGTTCTTTCTAGACCTTCTCAACATGGAGTTGTTAATGCTCTCATAGTCGAAGAAAAGTGACAAAATAATGAGAATTAGCAAAATTAAAAGGGGTTTAGCTCTCATCGGTTTGACTGATTTAGAGGCAAAAGTGTACATAAAACTCCTGAAGTTGAAAGAAGCAAAGGTAAGTACTCTGGCTAAGTCAACAAAGGTCACGAGAACACAATTATATCCTCTCTTGGAAAATCTCATAGAAAAAGGTGTTGTGGATAGAATAGATAAAAAAGTCATAAGATATAAAGTAGTAAATCGTAAAAAACTTCTTGATATCATTAAAAAATGGAGAAAAAATACAAATACCCTTCTGAAAGAGTTTGAATCATATTTAAAAAAGATTGAATAATTAATTCGAAAAGATTTCTATCTCCCGTAGTCACAATTATTACACTTAATAATTTTTTTCACTATTGTAGAAGCTTTATTTGTGTCCATTTTTTTAAACTCAACTTTCACGTTTCTAGAACCACATCTAGGGCATCTTCCAGTTTTTGGAGAAGAGTCTAATATTGCCATAGAGATAAGAATTGTCACAAAGATATAAATAAATATAATGACATCTCTCAAAAAACATTTGTAGTTTAAGACCAGGTGAACAAATGAAAAATTTGGAAAAATTTTTAGATTACATTTCAAACCTAAAATTAACTGTTCGAACTGGATGGAAGATGCTACGTATTAAAAAAGGAGAAACAATAGCTTCCCATTCTTTCGGTGTTTCGTTCCTAGCATGGATACTAGCTAAAAAAAAGAAATTTGACACCAATAAAATCATAAAAATGGCATTAGTACATGAGTTGCTTGAGGGCATAACTGGAGATATAGCAGTTTCAACAGAAAAATACAAATTTAAACGAGACTTAGAAAAAAAAGCCATGCCTGAGCTGGAAAAACTTCTTCCTGGTGAATTGAGAGATGAAATCATGAGTTTAACGCGAGAATTACTAGAAGAAAAAACAGAGGAATCTAAGATTGTAATTCAGGCAGATAGACTTGATACATTGTTTCAATTGTATTTTTACAAGAAGAGGAAATCTGGCAAAATAACTCAGTCTGATTTAGAATCATTCTTAGGATATG
>DAOVGP010000002.1 GCA_030672375.1 Candidatus Aenigmatarchaeota archaeon
GCAAGGATTGAGTTCATGTATATTAACAGTTTCATGGGTCTTCTTTGAATTTCACTCTCCCCAGTCAACAAAACATTCACTATCTTGAAGTACATTATAAACAACAGAAGAGCAGCAAATATACCAAAAATTGTAATAATAGGATTTATCATAAAAGATGCCTTGAATAAAAACCATTCACTCACAAATATATTCAACCCAGGAAGTCCGGCTAAAGAAAGGGCAGATATAACAGCAAAGCTACCATTCAATTTGTCACCATAATAAGTTCCACTCAATTTATCTAAACTCTTCAATCTACCTTTTCTACTCAAGATACCCAGTGTTATGAAAAATAATAGCCCTGCTATTGTATAGTTGAAAATTTGTATTGTACCCAATGTGGTTATTTTTTGACTCAACTTAGCTATTCCCAAATCCAAAAGAACAAAAGTCAGTTGAATTGCATTAGAATAGATTAAATACTTCTTGAGATCGTTTTCAAAAATTCCCATTATAGCTAATACACATATCAACAATACAGAAAGTACAGTTATTGCGAACATGAAAGTGATGTCATAAATCAAAAAATACTGTAAAAGAAAATATGCCATCAAGATCGAGCCAAAAATACAAAAATACGTTAGTTGGAGGTAATTGATTTTTTTATAGAAAATTATAGGTGTGATCAAAAAAAGGATTGAAATTAAAGACGAATACCAGTTCAGGTTGATTAAGATTAACACAGATACCGTAAGGACTAACATGAAAATTATGTCAAATTTATCATGGAAAAAAGAATAAACACTGATTGAGAATAAAGAGCCTAACAATAGAATCGAAAAAAACAGAGTTATCATAAATATGATTTCGTTTTCTGAAGAATAAAATTAATTATATTTTACTTATGAAAATTTCCTTGAAGAATTCTCCTTGTTCTGTTCCAACCTTACCTCTATTCGATAGGTGCAACAAAGGCATAAAGTGTTTAATGATTTCCTCTCTTTCCCACTTATCGACTATCTTCGAAAATTCAACCTTGTCTGATTTCAACTTCAACAATAAACCATCTATATCAGACAACAATTCCTTTATCCTTATTTCAATGTCTATTTCTTCACCAATCTCCCTTCTAATTCTCCTACCGAGCCTTCTTTTTATCCTTTCTTTCTTCCCCTTGACTTTCATTGCTTTTGTCAATGCATTCACTAGTTCATCTAATGTAACCTTTCTCTTGACACGTCTTTGCATAGGGGGTTTAAGGCTTACTTCTGATAATTGTTGTCTTATCCAATCCAACCCGTCAGGGAGTTGAGTATCATCTGGGAAATATTCTGTTTCTCCTCCCTTTATCGGTGAAAGAATTTCAGATTTCAATTTCAGTAGTATTGCAGCAACTAAAACAACTTTCGCCGGAATCCTAAAATCCAAAGTTTTCAATTTTTCGATGTATTCTAAAAAAGAAGTCGTCAACTTGATTATATCAACATCCCAAGGGTCTAATCCCTCATACGAGACTATGTTATAGATGAGCTCTTCCCAGGATTGTTCCTTGATTATCATCTCCAAAAGATTCTGTTCTTGCATTCAACTAGCCTCTTTAGGCAATTCCAATCCCAATATTTTTGATTCTCCACTTTCTATCGACACTCCGTAGACACGATCACCTCTTTTTATCGTGTAATCGTTGTGGGTGATTATAACAAACTGCTCTTTTTCTGCCAATTTCTTTATCATTTCTATTACCCTCTTAGTGTTAACTTTATCCAAAGAAGCATCAATTTCATCCATGATATAGAATGGTGCGGGTTTATGTTTCTGTACTGCGAACAAGAATGCCAACGCAGTTAAAGCCTTCTCCCCACCAGACATGGCATCTATGTTCAGTAAATTCTTTCCACCAGGATTAGCTTGAATCAACAACCCAGTTTCAATATCCAAAGGATTTTCCAATTCAAGGGAAGCATTACCCTTTGCTATTTCCTTAAAAACACTCCTAAAATTTTTGTCGATTTCTCTCAAACATCCATAAAAAACTTCCTTCTTTTTACCCTCGATTTTTTCTATCATACCCAGGATAGCCTGTTTTTCTTTCCTTATCTTGTCATATTTCATCTTCAACTCATCAAATTCTCCTTTGAATTCGTCATAAGCTTCTATAGCTTTCATGTTAACTAGACCTAAAGAGTTGAGAGTCGATGTCACCTGTTGAACCTGGAATTCAAGGACTTTGGGTTTTTCATCTAAATATTCTATTTCTTTGAACCTGTCGACTTCAAGTTTCAAGTTGTTTAGTTCAGCTTCTCTCCTCGCACTGTTAATTTTAAGTCTATTTATTTTGGTTTGTAGTTCTACTCTCTGATCTAGCATCCTTCTCCTCCCTGCTTTCATATCTACCAAATCTTCGTCTATTTTTGCCTTCTCCTTTTCAATGTCTAGAACTTCTTTACCCTCAGCTTCTTTACTTTTCTCTAATTCTCCTAACTTCTTGTTCAGTTGGTCTAATTCTATTTTCAGGAAGTTGATTTCCTCTTCTAAATCTTTCTTTTGTTGTTCATACTTTTTGGTCTCTAGGTTAATACCACCGACTACTTCTTCCTTTTTCTTATAATAACCACCTATCATCGCTCCTGATGTTTCAACTAAATCTCCGTCTAGCGTCACCATCCTAACTCTTCCTATACCCAACTTTCTAGCGACTCCTAAGTTTTCAACGATGATGGTGCTTCCGAATATGTAATCGATTGCAGGAGAATATTTTGAATCGAATTCTATTAAATTGGTTATCAGACCAATGGCCCCAGGTTTCTTAAGGAGTGATTTTTGTTCTGAGTTCAATTTTCTCGGTTTTATTCTGTTGAGTGGGAGGAAAGTAGCTCTACCTATTCTTTCTCTCTTTAAGAATTGTATACATTCTGATGCAGTTTTTGTGTTATCCACGATTAAGTTATGTAAACGATAACCTCCTGCAACTTCTACAGCGGTTGAATATTCACTTGGAACTTTTAACAGATTAGATACAGTCCCATAAACACCTTTTCTTTTTAAGTCCAAAATCGTTTTAACGCTCCTTTTGAGCATCTCAGGTCTTCTCTGTCTAAGGGCTTCTAGCTTATCTATCATATTGTTGAGTCTTTCTATCTCTCTTTGGTTTGATTCAATCTTGTTATTATCTCGGAATATCTTGTTCTTTATGTTATCGATTTCTTCTCTTATTCCTGTTCCTTTCGTCCTAACAAAAATAATTTCTGTGATTTCTTCTTTCCTCTTTTCTTTTAATTCCAACTCTTGATCCAATTGTCTTATATCGTCCTCTAGTTTTTGAATCTCAGCCTCACAATTCTTGACATCTTCTTCTATCGTGGTGAATTTGTCTTGTTCTATCTGGAATCTTTTGTGAGCTAAAGAAGCTTCTAATACCCGTAACTTATCTGTCAGTTCCTTATACTTCAAGGCCGTATCCCTATCCTTTTCCAATTCTTGTAATCTTTCTAACCTTTCTGTTAGAATTATCTCAACTTCCTTGAGTTTTTCTCCGACGATATCAAGGTTTTTGTGTGCCTTCTCCTTCTTTTCGTTGTATTGAGCGATGCCAGAGATATCGTCTATTATCCCTCTTCTTTCTTGAGGAGTCATTTCTACGATTTGAGTTACGTCTCCCTGCATGATGATGTTATAACCGTCAGCATGAACTCTGGCAGAGAATAACAATTCTTTAATTTTTTCCCTGGTTGTCGTTTTTCCATTGATTTTGAAAATACTCAAACCTTTCTTGTTGATTTTTCTTTTTATAGCCACTTCTGGTGTCTCGTAAGGAAATAGTTTTTCTGAATTGTCCAACCAGAGAGTCACGGATGCATACTCAGATGGAGGTATCTTTCCGTTGCCATGAAATATTAATTCATGTAGTCGACCTGCTCTCAAGGCCTTAGTAGATGTCCCACCGATTACAAACGAAATAGCATCTAGGATATTGCTTTTACCAACGCCGTTTGGACCACAGAATACGTTAAAACCAGGAAAAAAAGGTATGGACACCCTTTTCCTGAATGACTTAAATCCTTGAAGACTGAGTTTGTTGATTTTTGTTCTCATTAGTTAGATCACGTTGCTGAGTAAGATATAGACGATCAACCAGACGAGGAAGTACACTGCGAACGTGTTTGAGAATAACCATCTGGCTAGTTTGTCGACGGTTATTTTTTTGGAGAGAGGGATGACTGTGATGAAGTAGATACCAAGGATTAGAGCAAGTAATAGGATAAAATTATTCAAAGAGAGTGAGATGTATCCGACAACACACCCTAGGATTGTGTATAGAATAGTTGCGCTCTGTTCTTTTTTCATGGTCTCTAATATAGATTTGTCTTACTCGCTTAAAAACCAAGATGAAAAAATCTATAAATTTCATAAAAAACAAAATTATCTTTAGAGATATTTTAGTGTATCAAATGTTTTTAAATAAAAAAGGCCAAACAGACCCAAAATGGATAATTTATGTAGTAATTGCTTGTGTCATTTCTGTTCTTATTTTGGGTCTTTGGAGTTGGTTTACCCAGCAATCATTCCCGACTGATCCAGAGTCATATGTACGATCATGGGAAGAATATGGTGAGTATGCTTTCGATTGGTCTGGAGACGATCAGCCTTGGAGGCTTTTAGCCATTTTCTTCTTTCCGTTAATCATTTACTTTACTATTTTCTTTGCAGCCATTTGTCTTGTCTTTGCTAAAGGCAATCTCGGTCAAGGCTGGGATGTTGTACAAAAACCTTTTGTTGTATTTTCTTTTGCTGTTGCATTTATGATACTCCCAACCCCCATAACGTTTGTATTATACCAATCTTTGGGAGGAATCTCGATTATAGTCTTACTTTTTAGTTGGGCTACAGCTTTAGGTTTTATATTTATCCTCTTTAATTACATGAGTAAACATTTTAGCTTGGGTGATAGTGGCAGAA
>DAOVGP010000010.1 GCA_030672375.1 Candidatus Aenigmatarchaeota archaeon
CCGGTTGACGTTAGGAATATAGCCATGAAGGCCTTTGAGTTATTCAATTCATTGAAAAAATCATGATAAAAGATGAAACACTTAAATCCCTGTATAACAAATTATAGAAGATATTAGAAAGTGAGTCGGTATGACTGGTGAAGTATTTTTGCTCGGCCAAAAAGAATGAAACCTACTTTTTCTTTAGTCATAACTCTTTCAGTCTTACCTTTATTGATTTCAATTATTTTTGGAGGTGTGTAAAAGATGGGTGAATACCTTCTCAGGATGGAATTTAAGTAAGGAATATGAACATGTAATTGCTGCTTTCGTGGAACACAGATTACCAGAAAGGACTAAAGAAATTCTTCGAGAAGTTAATAAATACAGGGATATGTCTTACACTGCAGCTATTTACCGTATTTCTAATGATCTAAGAATTGCACCATCTACAATAAGGTGGAGTATGAAACTGTTAAGAGAATTAGGGTTGATTATATGTGGTGATGAAAAATATAGAGGTGATAGAATGAGATCTTCAAACGCCGGAGAAGTAGCCATAAGACATTTGAATGGTGGAAAATATTCAAAACCAAAGGAATTTTACAGACAAAATGATAATAAAAAACAGGATGTAATTTTAGATGAAGGTTATCGTGAATCAGTCCTGAAGTTTTATAGTTATATGGACACCTTGGGGAATAGAAACTCTCAAAACTCGTCTTAAAGCCCTATCGTCCGCCTGTAAATCCACGAGTCTTTTATGGATTCTCAATTCCCATCGATCAAAAGTCGTGTTACCATGCCCAGTCCCATCTCCACACGGTGACTTCATCGGTGCAACTCTCAACTTCTTTGTCGGCAACGGAATAGGGCCCTTATAATCAACACCGAATTTTTTAGCAATCCCAATTATCTCTGTACAAATCTCATCCAGTTGTTTGGGATTCCTTCCCGAGAGTTTAATTCTCGCTATCTGCATTCCATCACTGTGACTATATTCTGATATGGGGAGACTTAAATATTTTTCTGATTCTTTAAACTAATTTTTGATTCTAACAGATTAAAAATAATAAAACTGGCTATGGCAAACACTGACCCGATATACATAGTAGTTCTATAATCTCCTAAAGATACAATTATAATAGATAAAAAAGGGCCGATTATTGAAGATAAACTTTTTGTTGAATCCAACATTGCGGATACTGTTGCCTTCTCAACGTTTTTTTCAGTTAGATACCTTAATGAACCCACGTATAGAAATGACCATGAAACTCCTAAAAACATTTGTACTGGTAAGATGTGCCAATAGATAGTTGCCCTTGTGTACAATAAGAAAGTAACGGCTGAAAGTATCAACCCATACCTTATCAAAAAGTGAGGTTTCAACCTGTCTGTGAGAGTGTACATTATTAAAAATTGTAATAAAGAGTTGATAGAACCTATTACGCCTATCCAGAAAAAATTGGCTCCTAAAGATTGAAGATACAAAGGCCAAAAAGTCCATATCATCGATGCTCCTAGGTGACGAATAAACATGGCAGAATATACTGAGAGGTTTTTCTTGATTATTTTAGTCGGGAACAGTGGTATGTGTAAAGGCTTGTTTTTAGTCGAATTTAACCCATAAGACATTAAAAAGGAAATGAAAAACGATAAAGAACTGAAGATGAAAACACCCTTTATACTAAAGTACATTGCAATGATACCAGCCAAAGTTGCACCTAAAAACCACCCCAACGAACCAAAGGCTGAGAATTTTCCTAAGTTTTTTTTGGATTCATACACATAGGCGACTAAAGCGGCTGGAAAAATTCCTATACAAAATCCAGAAATTGCACGAATCATCAATAGTGAGACTTCATTCGTAATAAAGATCTGAAGGAAGAATGCTATCGATGAAGCTATCAAGCCTATTCTCAAGAATAATATTCTGGTTCCACGCTTGTCAGATGCACGACCGAATAAATATGAGGAAAAGAATAGAGCGAATGCATAGGAGGCTACTACGAGTCCTATATAGGTGTCTGATAGTCCTAGTTCCTTAGCAAGAAGAGGTATGAACGTCCAAGAAGCATTGGCCGCAGCAAAACTCAATAGTTGGATTAAACTAGATCTCATCCCTAAGTCCCTTCTTTCCAGTCAGTCAGATATTTCTCCTGTTCTTCTGTCAAACTATCTATCTTTATTTCCATAGATTCCAGTTTTAATCTTGCAACCCTATCATCGATCTCCTTAGGGACATCATAAACCTTTGGTTCAAGTTTCTTATGATTATTAGCCAAAAATTCGCTACACAACGCCTGATCAGCGAACGACATATCCATGACATCTGAAGGATGACCTTCAGCAGCGACTAAATTGATGATTCTACCCTTACCGAGGAGGTAAATCTTTTTTCCATTCTTCAATGTATATTCTTCAACATTTTTTCTTATCTCTCTCTTAGATTTTGATAAACTTTCTAAATCAGGAATAGATATCTCAACGTTGAAATGACCTGTATTTGCAATGATAGCACCATCTTTCATCAATTCCATGTGTTCTTTACGGATAACATCCTTATCTCCTGTAATAGTGAGGAATACGTCTCCAATTTTAGCTGCTTCTTTCAACGGCATAACTCTATAGCCATCCATAGCAGCTTGTAACGCTTTGATAGGATCAACTTCAGTCACAACAACATCTGAGTCCATCCCTCTCGCCCTTCTAGCAACACCACCACCACAATAACCATACCCACATACAACGAAAGTCTTTCCTGCTAACATTATGTTGGTTGCTCTCAGTATTCCGTCTATCGTACTCTGCCCTGTCCCATAAACATTATCAAACATTCTTTTTGTCGGGGTGTCATTAATTGCTATAACAGGAACTTTCAATGTACCGTCTTTTGCCATAGCCCTTAGTCTTATAACGCCTGTAGTAGTCTCTTCTTGACTTCCATAAAGGGTTTTTAACAAGTCCTTTCTTTTGGTATGGATTGCTGTGACAAGATCTCCACCATCATCCAAAGTTATGTTTGGATTGAAATCAAGAACTTTATTTATACACCAATAATACTCTTCACTGGTCTGCCCAGTCCAAGCGAAAACATGAATCCCTTCTTCAACCAATGCAGCCGCAACATCATCTTGAGTCGACAGAGGATTGGCTGCAGCTAGAACAACAGTAGCCCCTCCAGCTTTGAGGGTTTTCATCAATACCGCAGTCTCTTTTGTTACGTGTAAGGCTGCGCAGATGGTTAAACCTTTAAATGGCTGTTTTTTCCTAAATTCTTCCATCACCTTCATCAACACGGGCATACGACTTTCTGCCCAATCTATGCTAAGTTTTCCTTGTTTTGCGAGTGATATATCCTTAACCTTGTGCTCCATGAAAAAACCCTCCTTTCCTAATAAACTATTTTTTGATATATTTAACTTTTAACAAATGAAATATCTTCTCTGAAGATTCTATTGGATCTAATTTATTAGATTCAATAATTAAGTCTGGTTTTTCTGGTTCTTCGTATTCGACATCCACACCAATTACTTCTCCTAATCCATTGGCTTCTATTCCGTTCTCCTTTCTCTTCAAAGCCTTTTTGTATAAATTACTCAATACCAAATTATCTTTTCTCTTAGATTCTCTTTCCATGGAAACATCTAATGGAGCTTTGATATAGACTTCAACAAAATTAGGTATGAACTCCCTCGCCATCTCCCTCCATTTCCTTCTATGACCAGTAGCATCGATTATAACATTCACACCATTTTCTGTCAACAATTTACTGACCAATACTACAGCCCTATAAACATAACCCCTTTCTTCCTCAGTGTATTTTCTTTTCGGTGTCAATACTTCTCTAATCTCATCCATTTCTAGATGCTCAGCTCGTATGTTGTTTTGTTTTAATTTTTTCAGCAGTTCTCTTGCTCTTGCTGTTTTTCCAGAACCAGGTAAACCAGTCAACCAAACAACCCATCCTTTCATAGTATCAACTCAATAGAGATACGACTTCAGAATAAATTTCTTCATTCGGAGCTGCCACATAATTAACATTCATGTTAAAATCGACTTCGTATTCAGTCCAATCTTTTCCATTCAAATCTTTGACAATTCCTCCCGCTTCTCTCACTATCAATTGACCAGCAGTTGAATCTAGAGTTCTTTTACCTCCCAATGCTATACATGCATCAGCAACTCCTTCAGCGAATAAACACAAACTCAAACAAGCAGAACCAAGCATTCTTACAGACTTAGATTTCTCACCCAATTTTACTATTCCTTGAAAATTCCCCTTTCTATTAAAAGAAGCTATATCTATCAAAAAACATCCCCTTCTCTCTTCACTGACATGAATTCCTTTACCGTTCTTGAAGGCTCCTTTTCCTTTAACAGCATAATAATCATCACCGTTTACTAGGTTTTTTATGTACCCGACCTCTATTCCTTCAATTTTTCCAGACAGGTCTCCAATTGAGATTGAAGTTGAATAAATAGGGATTCCAAACATAGAATTTTTAGAACCATCTAAAGGATCAACTACTATCATGACTTCTGGTTTATCACCAACAGTTACTCTACCTATTTCTTCGGATACAAACTCAAAACTCTTCCCTGTAGATTTAAAATGATTTAATATCAACTTCTCAGCTAAATCATCCAAGAAAGAAGTTTTATCACCACTAAAACCTATCCTCAGAATTTTTTTTCTCTCTTCTTTATCTGAATACTTCTTTACCTCAGTAAAAACTTCTTTACCGATATCTTGACATAACTTTAACCAGTATTCATGATCCATTTCAATCATTCAAGTATGTATTAATTTTTTTGATTTTAAACTCATCCTCGTCCAAGACGTTATTGATGAAGTTTATTATCCTTTTCTTGTTCTCGTTTATAGTGTTTATTCTCTCTTCCTTAAAACCATGTTTCCTCATCCATTCTTGAGAATAGAACATAGGATGAATACAAACCAGTCCTCTGAATGCAAAGAACAAAGGTGAGACTTTGAACATTTCTGAATCGTTTCTTTTGTTAAAATACTCCTTGAAAAATAATTCTACTAGTTCCTTGAAAGGATCCCTTAACTCACCGAAAGACAACACAGAATAATTGATGAAATTCATTGTCAAACAAGTCGTATCATCTGCAGGTTCGCCATACCTGAACCTGCTCCTATCCAGAATAACAAGTTCTCCGTCATTAAACCAGATGTTACTAGGATAAAAATCTCCATGTATTGTTCTTAATCTGTGGTGTTCATCCTTAATCTTATCCCACCACTCAACCATTTTCTTTACTATTTCTACTAAATCTTTTCTATCAACAAATTCAAGATTGTCAGGAAAGGTGTCTATGACACCCATCGTTAGTTCTCCATGCCCAACAAAGTCTCTGACGACTCTTCTATATAGGTGGTCTCCATTATCTCCATTATAGTTGATAGAATGAATTTCTGCCAAGTATTTTGCCAGCGTTTTGACTCTTTCTTTATTCTCACCCTTCAACACCCCCTCTTCCCTGATATTATCAAGGTCGTTCCAATAATCTTTTCCTTTACCTTCTTCCATTACTATGAAAAAATCATTGGGATTACCAATTGATAAAAGTTTCCCATTATTTTGTATGGAACCAACATTTAAAACCTTAACGTGTCTAGGTAACAAATTGTAATCCATCAGAGCTCGTATAAGTACGCTTGCCCTGTCAGACGGATAATCATGTCCAAATCCTTCTCCTCTCAAAGTCTTCAGGATATATCTTTTTTCATTACCAGTTTTATCCACAGTATCGATAGAAAACCCCAAACCATGAAATCCTTCCCCTAATTTTTGAATGTTTTTTATCTTAATTTCAGAACCAAAAAAATCAGAAAGGTATTCTTTTAAGGCTTCCTTATTTATCTGCGTCATTTCGACCAAACGTTATATAAAAATTATTTAATCAATAAATATTTGGTTACATGGAAAAATTCAATTGTTGGTTACCTACTTGGGTTGAATTACACGAAAACATCAGAGATATCGCGAAGAAAATTAAGAAGGATAATTATCGACCTGACATTGTAATTGCTTTATCGAGAGGGGGTTTTATACCTGCCAGAGTCATCTGTGATTTGATGATAATCAAGGATTTGCTCTCGGTAAAAGTTGACCACTGGGGTATAACTGCCACTAAAGACGGAAAAGCACATCTGAGGTATCCTATTGATGTTGATCTAACTGGAAAGAAAGTCCTTATTGTTGACGATATCACAGATACTGGAGAGAGTATGGCCATTGCAAAAGAATTCGTAGAAAAACTCAACCCCGAAGAAATAAGAACAGCAGCAATATTCCACATCAAAACTTCAAAATTTATTCCAAATTATTACAGCGAGGAAATAGATTGGATTTGGGTGATGTGGCCTTGGAATTATATTGAAGACATGTGTAACATTGTACCTAAAGTATTGGATGAAAATAAGGGTAGTTCTATCAAAGAAATCAAGAAAAATTTAAAAGAAAATTTTAAGATCGATGTATCAGAAGAACAAGTCATAGAAATATTGGGCGAACTTGTTGTAAGGAATGTTGCTACAGAAAATGGTGAGGGTTGGATAAGGGGAAGAATAGATTAAACTTTTGCGCCTTTTAAAGCATCTTTACAGATGCATTTTCTCTCTTCGGGAATGTTCTTTATAGTTTCTTTTAATATAGCCTTTACTTTGTGTTGGTTTTCCTTCATAACTCTAATTACTTCTTCAACATCCACGGGAGTTTCTGCCCAAACATCATAGTCGGTTATTGTGGCTATTATAGCAAAACATATCTCTTTCTCTCTTGCTAATATTGCCTCTGGTACTCCAGTCATCCCTATCAATTCGGCAAATTTTCTGAACATCCTACTCTCTGCTCTCGTAGAAAATCTAGGACCTTCGATACAAAGATAAGTTCCTTTATCGTGATGTTCTATTCCCAATTTCTCACAAGATTCTATCAAAACTTTTCTCAATTCTGGACAAAACGAATCGGCCAAAGAAACGTGAGTAACATCACCCGTATCATAAAAAGTCGTCCTAGTTTTCTTAAAATCTATGAACTGATCTGGTATAACAATTTGTCCAGGTTTATATTCCTCTCTTAAAGAACCAGTAGCACATGAAGCTAATATTCTTGTCACACCAAGTTTTTCAAATCCATGTATGTTTGCTTTGAAGTTTATGTCATGAGGAGGTATCTTGTGTCCTTTACCATGTCTTGATAAGAATGCAACTTTTCTATTCTCAAAATCCCCGACCAAGTAAGAATCAGAAGTTTTTCCATACGGCGTTTTCACATTGACAGGTCTTATGTTTTTAAAAATTCCTGGATCATAAACTCCAGTTCCTCCAATTATAGCAATCTCGACTTCCATTTAATCACCTTAATTTTTGTGCTTTTTTCCAGGTATTCAAAGTCAATTCACCGACTTCCTTCATCGTCCTACCAAGACAAACAAACCCACCATTCTTTATAACAATAAAATTGTTATTATCCAAAACAGCCAATACCTCATTTGTCACTTCCATTGTTCCAGGTGGTTGTTTCTCTTCTGTAACAGGTGATTTCAATTTTTCAGCATTTTTTGTAATAGAATTATCATGCCCATGGAATATCGCATTGACATCACCTCGTGTATTGTAAATTAGAAAATGCATGATAGACTCACATGATGGCTCTAGTTTACCCTCGACATAAAAAGTGTTGCTGTAAACATCATAATTATCTACGTAAACAAAATTATCGTTGCTTAAGTTTTCTTTTGTTTTCAAAGTCGTCCCTGTTATTATAAACCCGTCTTCTGTTCTGAAACTTAAATTACCAGTAGATGCTCCATCTCTGGGCAAAGTCAAATTATTTTTATTGAATTGATTGCACCAATGTTTTAACTCTTCAATATTTTTGTCGTTAGGAATTTCATCAGAAATAAAAATCGTCTTGAACTTTACTCTTTTTTCTTGCATTGAACCACTTGAATAATTTTTTAATCATACGTGGATTTATCTATGTGGTTCAACTATTACTTTAATAGATTCATTAGCTTCAGCAACCAACTGGAAACCTTTACCAATTTCTTCCAAACTTAATCTGTGTGTTATCATATCCTTAACGTTTATTTTACGAGATTGAATAAATTCTATAGCTTCCTCAATATCCACAGGGGCAGCAGCGTATGTTGTTGTTAAAGTCGCTTGACTCATCCAAAACTCATTGAACGGTAAAGGAATTTCAACACCTGAATCAGTCGGAGCAAAGAATAGAATAGTACCTCCACCATCCACAGATTTTAAAGCTTGTTCTATAGCTGATACAGCCCCTGTACAAACTATAACACGATCCGCTAATCTTCCTTCATTAACTTCTCGTACACGTGCAGATACATCTTCTTTAGCATTAATAACTTCATCTGCTCCAAACTTCTTCGCCGCTTTCATCCGATATTCGTTTATATCAGTCGCAATTATTTTTTCAGCCCCAAGTACACGAGCCAATTGAATATGAAGTAATCCAGACAATCCACTCCCTAACACGACTACAGTATTACCTTTTTTTAGATCAGCTCTTCTCCGTCCTCTTATAACACAACCCAAAGGTTCTATAAACGTTCCCTCTTCAAAAGACATTTCATCAGGCAACAAGAATGTCCCTAATTCTACATTTATCTTTGGCACTCGAATAAATTCAGAAAAACCGCCAGGATCAAAGTTAGTTGTATGTAAAGTCCTACAAATAGTATGGTGCCCATTCAAACAATATCTACATTCATTGCAAGGAACATGGTGCGATACAAAAACTCTATCTCCCACTTTGAAATCTTTCACATTCTTTCCAATCTCAACGATCTCTCCACTCATTTCATGTCCTAGAACTCTTGGTGCTTTTTTAATTCGGTACCACTCCATTACATCGCTACCACAAATTCCGCATGCCATAGTTTTTATTAATAATTCATCCGGACCAATCTTTGGTTTTGGCATTTCTTCTATTCTAACGTCTTTATTGTTGTAATACATTGCTACGCGCATAACATCAACAAATTTATGTGTTACTTTTTCTTTCCTTTCTTAAGACCTTCAAACAATTCATTGGCTTCTTTTGGTGTGGCATCTTCATGAATTATCGATCTTAATGCTTTTATCATAGCAACTGGATGTTCGTTTTTCCAGACGTTTCTTCCTAAGTTCACACCAATAGCACCTTTTTGCATGCCATCATACACGAATTCAAACACTTCAAGTTCTGTGTCTACTTTAGGTCCCCCTGCCATGACAACAGGAACTGGACATCCTTCTACAACTTTTTCAAAATTTTCACACCAGTATGTTTTTACTATTCTTGCACCTAGTTCAGCAGCAATTCTACAACATAGAGCAAGATAACGAGCTGTTCTTTTTTCCATTTCTTTACCTACAGCAGTAACTGCCATCACTGGCATACCATATTCTTCAGCTTCATCAACGAGTCTCGCGAGATTTAACAGTGTTTGATGTTCATACTTACTTCCAACAAATATAGAAAGGCCTACGGCAGATGCGTTAAGGCGTACAGCTTCTTTTATAGAAGTAGTAATTCCCTCATTCGCCAAATCTTCACCAACCACACTAGTTCCACCAGAAACTCTCAAGATGATTGGTTTAGTATTATTCGGATCTATACAATTACGCAAAACTCCCTTAGTAACAAAAATCGCATCACAATAGGGAAGTAATGGTTTTACAGTCTCGCCTGGTTTTTCCAATTTTGTGGTTGGTCCTTGAAAATATCCATGATCTATCGGCAAGAATAAACAATGACCATCTTTCTGTATCAATCTTGACAACCTATTTTTCATTCCCCAATTCATGGGAACACCTCCTTAAATATTAATCAAATAATCTTTTAATCTCATTGGGTTTAATAATTCCTTTCTCTGTTATTAATCCTGTCACATATTTTGCAGGAGTAACATCGAAAGCAGGATTTTTTACGTGAGATCCTTTAGGTACTATTCTGATTTTCTTCAATTCCCCTTGAGAGAATCCCCACATATGAGTTACTTCTTCCTCATCTCTTTCCTCAATCGGTATGTCTTTTCCATATTTAATGCTCATATCAATGGTGGTAGTTGGCAAAGCCACATAAAACGGAATCTTGTTTTCTTTTGCAATCACTGCTTTTTCATAAGTTCCTATCTTGTTCGCAACATCACCTTTTGCAGTTGTTCTATCTGACCCAACGATACAAATATCAATTTCTCCGTTTCTCATGTAGTGACCAGCAGCATTATCCACTATAACAGCATGATCAATTCCTTCTTGTAACATTTCCCATGCAGTTAATCTTGCACCTTGACATCTTGGTCTTGTCTCATCTACAAAAACAAATATCTTTTTCCCTCCATAATGAGCAAATCTCATTGGAGCTAAAGCTGTACCATAATCAACAGTCGCCAAAGCCCCAGCATTGCAATGTGTTAAAACACTATCCCCATCCTTAATCAATTTGCTACCATACACACCAATATTTTTACATTTTTCAACATCTTCATCCGCAATACTGTTAGCTTCTTTAATTGCAATTTCTCTTTTTTCTTTTACTGAAATTCCTTTTTCTATCGATTTCAAAACTCTGTCTATCGCATAGAACAAGTTATATGCAGTAGGTCTGGTATTCTTTAGTGTCTCACTCGCTTTCCTAACATAATCATCAAATCCTGTGACCGGAGCCTCCATACATGCTTGAGCCATCCCAAACCCTGCTGTTGCTCCGATAGCAGGAGCTCCCCTTACAATCATTGTTCTGATTGCTTCAGCAGTTTGTTTATGATCAAAAGAAGAATAAATCTCAAATCTATGTGGTAATTTTGGTTGGTCTATCATCTTGACTATATGACTTTCCATCCAGACGGTTCTAAACTCTTTTATCTGATTACCAATCTTAACTCTCATAAACCGTAATATGAGTTCCAAATTTTAAAAATAATAGGAAAGGAGTTAAGATTACTTTGCCTTATTCTTATCAGACTTTGATTTCTTACTAGGTTCTCTTTTTACTACTTCTAGAACAACTCCAGCAGCAACAGTCATTCCCATGTCTCTTATTGCAAACCTTGCCAATTGTGGAATATCTGCTTGTTTTTCTACAACCATAGCATGTGTTGGAACTACTTTAATCCTTGCAGCATCACCAGTCTTGATGAAATCTGGTTTTTCTTTCACTACTTGACCTGTCTTCGGATCGATTTTTGCGATTATCTCTTCTATCTTACAAGCGACAGATGCTGTTCCTAAGTGAAATACAGGTGTATATCCTGCAGTCATAACAGTTGGATGTTGAAGCACTATTATCTGCGCAGTAAATTCCTTTACTACTGTTGGTGGATTATCTGGACGTCCTGCAACATCTCCTCTTTTGATATCACCTTTTCCGACACCACGAATATTAAAACCAATATTATCTCCTGGTCTAGCTTCTGGTTGTTGTTTGTGGAACATCTCGATTGACTTAACTTCACCCTTTGCACCAGAAGGTTCGAATATCAATGTATCCCCTTGTTTCAAAATACCAGTTTCTACTCTGCCAACAGGAACTGTTCCTACCCCTGTTACCGTATAAACATCCTGAATTGGAATCCTTAACGGTTTATCAATCGGTTGTTTTGGTGGAGTTATAGTAGCATCCATTGCCTCAACCAATGTTGGCCCTTTGTACCAAGACAAAGATTCAGATTTCTTGAAGACATTATCCCCTTTCAAACCAGACAGAGGAACGAAAGGCATATTGTCAACCTTAAAACCTATAGAACTCAATAATTTCTTTGTCCCTTCTACGACTTCATCATATCTTTTTTGATCGAAATTTGCACTGTCCATCTTATTCACAGCAACAACGAGTTGATTTACACCCATAACTTTCATCAAGAATGCATGTTCCTTTGTTTGTTCTTGAACACCTTCCCCTGGTTTTGCAGAAACGACGAATATAGCGGCATCAGCCTGAGAAGTTCCAGTGATCATGTTCTTAACAAAGTCCCTGTGACCAGGACAATCGATTATAGTGTAGTAATATTTCTTAGTATGGAACGGACGATGCATTATATCAATAGTAAGACCACGTTCTCTCTCTTCCTTCAATTGATCCATGACATAGGCAAACTCCCAAGTTTCTCTCTTCAATTCCTTAGCTGTGTCTTTTAACTTTCTCAATTGGTCGTCTCTTATCGCCCCAGAATCGTAAAGTAGTCTTCCGACTAGAGTAGATTTACCATGATCTACGTGTCCAGCAGTAATGATGTTGATTTTTGGTAATTCTGCCATTAGTTCACACCTCCTCCGACACTATTTTATATTCAATCATGTTTTTAAATATGTTTTTATTCGAGTTTAGGTACGTGTTCACTCAAACCCTTTCTCTTCCTTATCTTTAGGATTGTTTGGTCCCGTAGTTGTTTTGGAAGTCTCTCAAATATAACATCGATTAAACTATAAAAACCTTTCCCCCCTGTGGTCGATTTTAAAGAAGAGTTGAAGCCAAACATCTCTGAGACTGGGATTTTGGATTTTATTATGGTCATTCCTCTTTCTTCTCTCATATCCAAGATTTTTCCTCTTCTGTTACCAACTTCCTTTATTGCTCCCCCCATCATTTCTGTGGGAACATCAATCCTTATGATCTGTAGTGGTTCAAGGAGAGTAGCATCAGCTCCCAACATACACGCTCTTATGGCACGCCTTATAGCAGGAAGGATTTGACCTGGTCCTCTGTGAACAGGATCTTCATGTAGGTCAGAATCAGTTATAATAACCTTCAAACCAACGCAAGGTTCTCTCGTCAAAGGGCCTTCATCCATCCTATTAGTAAATCCTTCCTTGATCAGTTCCATAACTTCGTTCAAATATTGTACACCTTTAGTTTGATCAACAAGCATATTCTTGTTATGAATAAGTTTTAGTTTCTTTATTTCTCTCACGGGCATACCTAACTCTGACAGTTTATCCTGGAGTTGTAAGTTCTTCTTCTTTAATTTTATATTTGAAGGTACATCTCCTGATTTCATCGCATCGAGTACTTTTTTTTCTAAAGGTTCAACAAAAATACAAAATTTATTGTGTTTATTTGGTGATTTCCCTTCTAACACTCCTGATTTCTTACTAATAGTCTCTCTGTACACGACTATAGGTGGAGATGCTTCGAACTCTATTCCTTTTTCTTTTAACTTTCTTTCCACTTTTGCATCTAGATGCAACTCACCCAAACCCGAGACTAAGTATTCACCTGTTTCTTGATTAATCTTAACTTGAATCGTTGTATCTTCTCTCGCTAATTTCTTCAGGAAATTAATGAGTTTCACCAAGTCTTTAGGATCTTTCGGTTCCAAGGATTTAGTGACCACTGGCTCGAATACATGTTTAATCTCTTCAAATGGTTCAACTAAATAATCGGGCTCACAGATTGTTTCACCTGAGAAGGCGTCGATCAAACCAACTATTCCAACAATATTTCCTGCTGAGACTTCATCGACTTGAATTCTTTTTGCCCCTTTGTAAACACTTACTTGTTGTATTCTATTTTTCTTGTGTTGACCGACAAGATAAACCTCGTCCCCTTGTTTTATACTTCCAGAAAATATTCTTGCACATGCCACATAGCCAGCATGCGGATCAGGAACCATTTTAGTAACTACACCTATCAAATGCCCTTTACTTTCTACTGACACCATGGATTTTCCAATTTCAGATTCAAGTTCTCCTTTCCAGACCTTACCAAGTCTGTATTTTTGTGCTTCCAAAGGTGATGGTAGATGTCTAACAATTATATCTAAAATAACTTGATATAAAGGAGCTTTCTTAGCTAATTCATCTTGTCTATTCTCATTAGTTGCATCAATAATTTCCTTGAAAGTAATCCCACTTTTTTGCATGTAAGGAATAGAAATAGCCCATTTTCTCAATGCGGAACCAAAAGAAACAGAACCATCATTAACATTAACCACCCACTTATCTTTATACTCTTTCTCCCCGTATTTTTGAATGAGCATGTTTACTTCTCTGATAATTCTTTCAAATGTTTTTTGTATTTGATCTGGACCCAACTTAAGTTCTCTTATCAGTCTATCAACTTTATTGATGAATAGAATGGGTTTAACTCTATCTTTCAAACTCTGCATTATCACTGTTTCTGTTTGTGGCATTACACCTTCTACTGCATCTACAAGAACTATAGCACCATCAACTGCTCTCATGGCTCTGGTAACATCACCACCAAAATCAACATGACCTGGTGTATCTATCAAGTTTATCAAATAATCTTCACCTTGACAATTGTGAACCATGCTTGCATTAGCAGACCAGATTGTGATACCTCTTTCTTGTTCTTGATCGTCAGTATCCAGATAACGTCTTTGACCAGCTATTTCTGTAGAAATCATACCTGCTCCTGCAATTAAATGATCAGAGAATGTTGTTTTTCCATGATCAATATGGGCAATAGTACCAATGTTTCTTATATGATCTGGTTTATTCATCAAGTCCTTAATTTTTTCTGCGATATCTTTTTCAGCCATTTTTCTTCACGTAGATAAACTATCATTTTTAAAAGAAACTAATTTAAATGTTTTGATTTTTATCCAATATATTTTACATCCTCGTCTACGTTAACTTTTCCTTTCTGCCTTTCAATCGCTTTCTTCAACTTCGCAACAAAAGCTTCCATCATAGGTAATGGTAAATACAATTTGATTATCCTTTCCTTTCCTCTAGGAGAAAAACACATCAATTCCAAACAGAACATATTTCTTTTCCATTTTATCGAGAAAGCCTTTATCTGCATAAAAGAATATTTTGTTTGAGTTATTTAATCGTTTATCTCGCTCCACTCGCTTCTCTTTCAATTCTTTCCTTCTCTTTTATTGCAGTAGATTTAGAAGCATCATTCTTGTATGCATAGAATATCTCGTTTGTTAACGCGTCTGCCATAGTTTCTTTCTTCCCAAAGGATTTTCTGTAGGCAGATTGAACTATTATGGTAAAGGCCTTATCAACTCTTCTCTGTGGCGAAGTAATAACAGCCTTTCTAACTATGATCCCGCCCATCTGGTATGAGCTTATTTCTTCCCTTAATGCTGCATTCTCAATCGCCCTGACAAGGATTTCGATTGGGTTTTCTTTTGTTCTTTCTTCCAATTTTTCGAATACTTTTTTTATTATATTTAGTATTGTTTGTGTCTTACCAACATTTCTGCCAGATGACAACAGATGTTTTTTTCCTCTATGCCCAGGGACCATGAGTTTGTTTACGAGTCTTTCAACTATATTCACCTTAGATTTATGGAATTTATACTGGCTATACCTACCACCAGTCTTTGGAATAATGACTGGCTCTAAGTTTATGTAAGGCTTTAAGCCAAGGTCTTTTACTTCTACGTTGAAACTCCACTTGTTGAATAATTTAAATTCTATCATTTTATGTCCCCTAAAATACAGTAAATTTAAAGATAAATTAATTTAAAGCTTATCTAACCGGTTTTTGTTTCTTCCCACTTAAAATTTCAGAAAGAGCTACCCCATTAACAGCAACGACCTTAAACTTTAATCCCCATTGGCTTCCTACGGGTCCTCTTTGACTTCCACCCACCCCTTCGATCAATACCTCATCATGTTCATTAATATGATCTATAGCACCCGTGCCCGGGACAAAAGCTGTAACTTGAACATTATTCTTTATCAATTGTACTCTCACAGCTTTTATCATACCAGAATGGGGCTGTTTTTGTTCAATCATCCTTTTATCGATAACAATACCTCTACCTCGAGGGGCGCCTCCCAATGGATCCTTTTTAGATAGTTGTAACTGTCTCCTCATGTATGATACGTCTTTCCACTTCTGCTTCTTTCTCTTCTTCTTTAGTTTTCTTGCAGCAAACATCCCCCTTGCCATTACTTCACCTGAATATCGGATATATTGTGAACCCTCTTCAATATCTTCTTGTATGTTTTTATTTTTTCTCCACCTCTCCCTATGACAAGCCCTCTATTAATTTTGTTGACTTTAATTTCAACTTTTATTGAATCTTCATTATTTACTATCTTAACTTCTTTACACTGTGGGATTAAATTTTTAACAAAAGTCTCGATATCACTCGAATACTCATAAACCTTCACTTTCTTTCCAACGATTCTCTCAACATTCTTTATGGAACTCCCATTTTTACCTATAGCTAGACCAATTTTTCCTTCTTCAACTACATAGTATATCACATCGTCAGTCATGAAACAATCCCTAACAGAAACATTTGTTATGTTCTCGAATAGTGTCAAGAGCCTTATACTTTCTGTCGTGAAAGTTATGGTCATTTCTTACTCCTCCTTATAGCTAAGATGCTGACTGAGAATGGCTTCCCACATACTAACCCAAGATTCACATTATCGTTTGGATATTCTTTAATTTCAACGTTAGATATTTTAGCGTTATGTTCTATCATTTTCTTTCTATCATCAGGTAGATTATTAGCATAAACTATGAGTTCAGGGCGACTAGATTTTAACGATTTCATAACACTTTTATATCCGAGTAAAACTTTATCTTGTTTTATTTTCTCTTTTATTAGTTTACTTATGTCCATTTACTCCTCGCCCAATCTTGAGATTAACTCGAACATACCTGTACCAATAGGAACCTGTTGATTTACCATAACATTATCGAATATGGCGTCGAATTTATCCTCTTCTTGTCTGACAGACGCCCGCACTAGATGTTTTATAGTCTCTTCAAACCCTGCTCTAGTGAGGATAGATGATTTCATACCAGCCACACCATACCTTCCGATAGCTTTAATTTCTCCAGTAAACGTCATCATATCCGCTACCAATAAAACATGTCTAACATCTATATCCAACCCTTGTTGTTGCATAGTAATCTTAGTCTCTCTTATTATCGTATTCCTACCGGCTTCTATACCTAAGACGCTAGCCATTTCATGTATGTTGTTTGTGTAACTCCTCTTTATATCTATCTCATTAAATGTCATGATCTTAGCAAAATTAGAACCCATAGTTGTAATAACCCAATCATTTTCTTCCTTAATTATTATACTGTTCTTTATTTTGGGGATTCCGGATACACAAAAATCCAACATTTTTTTCTTGAGTTTTTGTAGGTCCTTAATCGATAAATCTTTCACTTCTGACTCAACGTTTAAAATATCACCTTTGATAAGTATCTTGTAATTCTTGAACTTTTTCCTAAGATTTGAAATGACTTCGTTTTTCCTTGATTTTTTTAGTTTTTTCAACTTAACTTTTATTTTCTTGTTAGTTAAATCAAGAGAGACTGATGTTATCATGTTTCTCAGTGTTTTTTCTGTGATTTTTTCAGCAATCTTTTCAGCATGTTTCTTAGTATTGTAATTCTTCTTCAAATACAAAGACATCATAGATGCTTTTGGCTCTTTCTTTGCATCAAATATCTCGATTAATCTAGGTAATCCTAAAGTCACCCTAATTCCGACTGAACCAGCGAAATGGAAAGTACGCATGGTCATTTGTGTAGCAGGTTCGGATATAGATTGAGCCGAAATTATACCAATAGCCTCTCCAGGTTCAAAAGAACTATTCATATACTCTCTCTTAACAGCATCGATTAGTTTCTTTTCTTTGACAGAATTAAATTTTTTCTCTCTACAAATCTTCTTTATATCATCTAATATTCTACCCGGTAATAATTCATCCGAATATTCTGTCTGCGATTTTTTCGACATTAATTCCACCTTTTTGTATTTTTGAGGGGTCCAATCCGTCCTCTCCTGGGACGAACTGTACTATTTTTTTAGCACTATCCCTGACAGTACCGTCGTACTCAACTTTCAAGTCCTGTAGTGCTCCGATCAATCTTCTCTCCAAATAACCACTATGTCTCGTTTTCAGAGATTTATCCATCAAACCTTCTCTACTGTTCATAGCATCAAAGAAGAACTCGAATGGATTTAAACCTTGCTTATAACCATTCTTCACGAAACCTTTTGATTCCAAACTTATATCACCATGCTTGAAATGTGGAAAAGTTCTCCCAAAGTAACCAATCTTTATTCTTTGTCCTTTTATCGTCTCTTGACCTATACAAGCTGCAGTTTGAACAAAATTTATCATGCTACCTCTCGCACCACTCCTTGCCATTATAACAGTATTGTTCATAGGAATCTGTTTCTCTACAACATTTGCAATTCTATTCAAACAATCAGCAAGTTTCCTTTGAATGAGTACTTCTAAACTGTCCCTGGGTGTTCTCCCAATTAAAACTTTTATTTTTCCTCTCTTAAAATCTGTGATTATTTTGTTTACTTCTTGTCTTACATCGTTTATTATTTTATCTATCTTCTTGAGTGTATTCTCACTCAAATCATGATCAGAAAGTGAAATCGAAAAGCCTTGTTCTGTCAAGAATTTTAGAGCAAGCCTTGTGATGCTGAATAGAAACTCTTTCATAAATTTATGCCCGTATATCTTATCCATTTCATCCAGTATTTTTCCACTGAATGCAGCTACACTTTTCTTATCTATAGTTCCAGTTATGAGCTGACCTTTTTTTATGACAACATACGAATCATAAGGACACTTCTCCTTCATACATTTCGAACAGCCTATACAACATTCTGCTTTGTAACTCATGTTGAAATCTTTAGGTAGAAACAGACTGAACACTTCTTTACCAGTAAAAGTTTTCTTTTCTGGAATGTCTATGTTTGGGTTACATGATTTTACCAATTGTACAACTTCCTTTCTTGTAAATTCTCGATGACCATGAGTCAACAAATACAAAGATGTTATATGATCTTTACTGCATCCAATTATAGGACCACTAAACCTTGGACTCCTAATATGATTGGGTACATCCATTAAAAGTTTTATCTCTGCCTGTGCTTCTTCTGCTTGTGGAACATGCAAGTTCATTTCATCCCCATCGAAGTCAGCGTTATAGGGTGGACAAACAACAAGATTTAGCCTGAATGTTTTGTAAGGCATTACCCTAACTTTATGCCCCATCATACTCATTCTATGTAGAGAAGGTTGTCTGTTGAACAGTGCCCAATCACCATCTTCTAACTGTTTTTCAACGACGAATCCTGGTTCAATTTCTTTCGAAATTTCTTCTTTGTTTATTTCACTGATTCTTTTTTTCATACCGTCTGATCTTATTATGTAATTCACAGTTGGCCATTCTGGGTATCGGTTAATCAATGTTTTTATATATTCAATATTTTTTTCATTGACAACGATTGAAGTAGTTAACTCCTTTGCTATTTCTATAGGGACACCCACTTCATTAACATCGAGTAAAGGATCAGGACTTATGACAGTCCTAGCTGAGTAATTGACCCTCTTTCCGATTAAATTATGCCTGAATCTTCCTTCTTTTGTCTTTAATCTCTGTGTTAAAGTTTTTAAAATTCTTCCAGATCTATGTCTGGCTGGTGGTACCCCAGAAAGTTCATTATTAATATAGGTCGCAACATGATACTGAACAAGTTCCCACAGATCTTGAATGATAAAATCAGGTGCACCTAAATCTATATTTTCTGCCAATCTCTTGTTTATTCTCACAATATCAACTAGTTTATGTGTTAAGTCATCCTCTGACCTTTCACCCGTTTCAAGTGTTATGGAAGGTCTGACTGTTACAGGTGGTATCGGTAAAAGAGTTATAATGAATAACTCTGGTCTAACTTTTCTTAAACCAAGATAAATCAAATCTGAGTCTGGTATTTTTTCTAATTTTTCTCTAACTTGGATTGAATTTAAAATAGTACTGCCTTCAATGAAACTGGTCGGCTTCAAAAATTTTACCTTCTTTTGTGGTGTTCCACAATGAGGACATTTGCTTTTAACTAAGGCCTTTAATCTCTTGAATGATTTCTTTTTAGAAATGAATTTTTCCATACCACCTTGATCTAAAAGAACTCTGCCACAATTTTGACAAGTTGTCTTTAATATGTTATAAATCAACTTTGCATAAAGAACATGAATAACGGGTCTTACAAGTTCTAAATATCCAAAATGTCCGGGACACTCACCAACAGTCCCAGCACACGCCCTGCATCTTAAACCAGGATCGATGACACCCAATCTAGGATCCATCAGACCACCTTCTATTGGATAACCTTCTTGGTCGTAAAGGTCTGTCTTGTTTATTTTTGCAGCAGACATTTTTTTTATCGTCTCAGAACCCAAGACTCCAAATACTATCTTTTCTAAAGTGTTATCCTTGCTGACTACTATTTTTGGATATATCAACATACTTTTCAATTCATCCATCAGAAGTTTGAACGCATAAGACATTTCAACATCATCAACTTTAGATTCACCACACACAGGACAATATTTTTTATTCTTTATTCTATCATGAATTGCAATCAATCCACAATCTTTGCATATAGGTATGCTTGTCTTATCAGAACCAAATCTTTCTTTGAGGACAAGGGTGGCACCCTGTGCAATCAAACAATCTTTTTCCATCTCCCCTAACCTTAACCCACCCCTTTTAGACTTTCCTTCTGTAGGTTGCTTGGTTAAAAGTGTAACTGGACCTCTTGATCTGGCATGAATCTTATTTGAAACCAGATGATCTAATTTTTGATAAAAAACGTTTCCCACAAATATCTGACCAGTTAATTTTTTGCCAGTTTGACCGTCATAAAATGTTTCCTTTCCATCGCCCCTAAAACCATGCTCTTCAAGAGTTCTCCTAAGTCCTGATTCGGAAAGGGAATGAAACGCGGGACTACTCAATCTTTCACCTTTCATAGCAGAAACCTTTCCAGCTAATATCTCCAATAATTGACCTATGGTCATCCTAGAAGGGATACCATGAGGGTTGAATATTATATCTGGAACTACCCCGTCTTCCGTGAATGGCATGTTTTCTTGAGGAACTATTAGGCCTACAACACCTTTTTGTCCATGTCTACTAGCAAATTTATCACCAATTTCTGGTTTTTTCAAATCTCTTAGGATTACCTTTACCAGTTTACTGCCATTTTTACTTTCTGTTATGAAGACTCTATCGACTATTCCCTCTTCACCGTGTCTTAATTTGACTGAAGTTTCTCTAATATTCTCCAAGCCTGTTATGAATTGATCGAGAGAACCGAGGAATCTCAAGGGTGATACTTTTCCGATGAGTACTTCATCAGATTTAACCTTTGTCCCAGGGTTGATGATCCCGTCTTCTGGTAGATGTTTATAAGCATCTTCTCCAGGATATCCTCTTATACCTGGTTCTGGAACCCCGATGATATCTTCTTGACCTCCCATGTATCTCTTTTTTTCAGCTTCGTATGACCTGAACAAATAAGACCAGAATAAACCTCTTTCTATGGACGATTTATTCATTACTATTGCATCATCCATATTGTACCCCTCAAAGGACATTATCGCGATGACTATGTTTTGACCACCAGAATGGTTCTCATCTTTTAGAACGTCGTTAATATGTGTCTTGACGAGCGATACTTGTGGGTCAATTAATATATTAGATTTTGTATCAGTTCTCATTGGAAAATTCAAAGAGTACATACCAATAGCTTGACCTACCATCTTTGCTCCAAAGTTTACTCTATCTCCACGATCAAATTCTGGGAAAGGAACCAATGATGTAGATAGTCCAAATATTGTTACAGGATCCAATTCCAGATGTGTATGCTCTTTTGTCAAATCCCCTGGTTCTAATGCTACATAAGTATTTTCTTCTTCTTCTGCATCTAGGTATTCAATAACACCTTCTTTTATTAAACCAGACCAACTCATCTTCTTCTTTTTTATCTTTTCGATATGTTCTCTAGTGAGTTTTGGTTTACCATTCTCTACGACTATCAAAGGACGCCTCGCTCTCCCAGAATCAGTAAGTATTTTTATCGTATCCAAATGTTCCAAATGGGCAACATTCACTTGATCAGAAATCTGTCCCTTTCTCCTTTTCTCTCTGATCAAATTTACGATTTTCTCTGGCTTTTCAGTCGTTCCAACGAATTTTCCACCTAAAAATACATCAATCATACTAACTCTCCAAATTCTTTTTAATTAGGTTGTATGTCTGTTTGATTTCCTTCTCAGATCTACCTGTAGTTATCTGGGACATTACCGATAGATATTTTCTCAAACCGATTGTCGCTCCTTCTGGTGTTTGTGATGGATCTATTCTTCCCCAATGCGTCGGGTGTAACTCTCTCGCTTCGAAATGTTCTTGTGTAGATGTTAAAGGAGATAGAATATTTCTCATATGAGATAGAGTTTTTATATAACTACTTCTCTCTAACCTTTGAGAGACACCTGTCCTTCCTCCAACCCAAGCCCCTATTGCTAAGGCAGATAATATCTGATTTGTCAGGACATTTGCTTCAACTATAGCTTGTAAGGGAGGGAATCTACCTCTTTTGGTTAATTTTTGATAGTTATATGTGATTCTTGTTATCAGTCCCCACTTTCCTAATAGTATAGACCTGAACAGAATTTCAAGTAAATCTCCAGATAATCTTAAACGTTTATTAGAATAATGATCCAAATCATCCTCTGGAATTTTATTCAAATGAAAGAGTAAAATTTTGTTTACAGCTTTAGAAAGGAATATGGCTTTATTAAGCCTATCTGCCTTATCCTGGCCCAAGTGTGGTAGTAGATATCTATCTATGAGTCTTGCAACTCTCTCTCTTCTATATTCTTTTTGTGGTATCCTGATGTGCCCACCTATCTCATCTATAGCTTCCTTTGCTGTTGACGATTCACTCTCGAACAAGTTGGGATAGAACTCTTCTTGGATCTCTGGATTTAGAGATATTGCATTAATTATATCTTTATCGGATTCTAACCCTAAAGCCCTCAACAGAATGACTATCGATAAGTTGCTGATGTTAGCGAAGTTTATCCTGACAACTCCGTCTGTTTTTCTCTGTATCACATGCCTCTGGATGTATCCGTCTTTTTGTGAGTGAATTCTTGCACTTTCTGTTACATTTGGGATATTAGATTTTTCGACTATAATTCGATTTGGAGCAATTTCCTCTATTAAAACCAAGACTCTCTCAGTTCCATTTATGATGAAGTAACTACCTGGATCATCAGGACTTTCTCCGGCTTCTATTAATTCTCTCGTAGTCATTTTGGATAGAGGACAGTATTTTGATTTTAACATAATTGGCAAATCTCCAAAATTAACCCATATTGTTTCACTTTCAATTTCGTTCAGGATTGGCGTCATTTCAACGTACATTGGAGCTGCATAAGTTAAGTTTCTAATCCTTGCCTCTAATGGTAAAATATTCCTAACAGAACCATCTGCCTCTTTGACAGAAGGTACACCTAATTTGAATTTTCCAAGTTTTATCTTGAATTCACCTAAATCAGGGACTTCGGGTTTTATCTCTTTTATTTGTTTTATTATATTATGAATCCTTCTATCCACAAAAGCATTAAAAGAGTCTATCTGAAACTTTACGAAACCTTGCTCATCAGCGAACGAACCCAAAAGTACTTTAAATCCATCCATTTTTAACACTCTATTACGATTCTATAATAAACCGATTCTTTTGTTGCTTCACTCTTTCTGATTATCTTGATGAGGTCGCCAACTTTTGCAGCTAAAGCACAAGCGATAGGATCTGACTTCAATAACTTGGGAAATTGGCTCATTTTTTTTATTCCATACTTCTTAATAACATCATTTTTTTCATCTTCCGAGAGAATTATATGTTTAGGAACTATTTTATGGTCAAATATGTTTATCTTATTCTTCACACTATCACCTACGCCCTGAAGGGGATTTGAACCCCTGTCCCGGGAGTGACAGTCCCGGAATCTACAACATTTAACGTTTTGATAGACCGAGCTACACCATCAGGGCTTATGTAAAAACTATCGAATAGAAATTTAACCAAAAATTGGGGATGGGAAGTAAATTTTCTGATCAATAATGGGTCACCATCAAATGGGTTGACAACGTCCTGGGTTTCCCGCCCGAGGGCAGTACAGTCCAGATCACTGGAGAGTTTAACTTTCACGCAGTCTTTATAGACTGTTCCGTGTTCGGGATGGGAACGGGTATTTCCCCTCCGTTTTGGTCGTCAACCCATAAATTATTATATTCAGCTTTATTTAAACTTGATGATATTCACAATCTTTATTCACAAAAACTTAAATAATTATCGGAAATGTTAGAATCCCCGGAGCCGGATTTGAACCAGCAACCTATCGGTATCTTTCGAGCGATTGCTAACGATCAAGTACCATAGTACTCGACTACAGCCGATCGCTCTACCATTGAGCTATCCGGGGCTATTTATAAGAAATATAGATAATATTATTTAACTCTTCCCATGATGCTGACAGTCTTCGAAAGAATTCTTCTTTTCTTACCTTTCTTTGTCTTATATATTACATGAGCTTTAGGTAATTTCAACTTACCAAGAATATCGATGGTTGGTTTAATCCTATATGATAAAACTCGCTCTTCCTTGGGACTCAACTCTTTTATTTTCCATGTTAATTCTGTTCCACTTTCCTTTCTTTTTAAGCTGGGTACTAGTGTGTCAAATTTCTTCACAACGGCAGCTAAGGGAGGAACAGAATCATGAACAATTATATCTTTAATTGTCTTTCTTTGTCTGTTCTTCAAATTCAATGAAATGGTAATCTCCCTTCCTTCAGTCAATAATCCCATATAACTCTTCCTTAACTGTGGACGGAAGAATAGCCAAACTACCCACACGATAATTATAATAAGTAGACATGAAACTAGAACCAGATTTGTGAAACGAAGTTGATAAGTTATAGTTATACTCTCTGTCGGGGCTAATTTTTTGATCAACCATGTATAGACAATTCTATTACCCTTTTCTTCTTGTTGAATGGGCTCGATTTCTGGATAAAAAAAGTTCTTTGAGATTAGTGGTAAAGACTCTGTCACGTAAAAATCAGACTCTACTACATTTCCGTTGTTAGTTATCTTGACTGTTATAGTACTATACAGAATACTATTCTCAGTTCTTTTTTCCTCGTCTATCTTATGGACAGCTTCTATGTTAAAACTAATTGTTCTTTCATCCAACACTTTGTTTAATTTATTCTTCAAGACAACATCTACTTCATACTCTCCCGCTATATTCCTTATGTCTAACCCGAAACTATTCGTTAATGTCTCTATACTAGCAGGTGATATCGAAAATGAATCTTCGAATTTTTTTACGATAGAGTTGTCCCTTAAAATCTTTGTCGTAACAAAAACTTCTGCTGATTCTTTTCTGTTTATGTTTGTGATGACTGGTTGTATAGTTACTATTTCACCGGGTCTAAATATTTGTTTATTGATCTTGACCTCCGATAAAAAGACGCTCGTTGTCCTTAATATTTTGAAATTCATTTCTTTAGACAATGAAATATTATGGTCGACTGATCTAACTGTAAATGTGTAAACAACCATTCCTTCTTCTGCATCGATAGGTGGTCTTAAAAATAATGATACGTTCCCTACTTCGTCAGGTCTTAAAGTCATCCAATATCTTTCCAAACTAACCCAATAAGTTGGCCATACAGAAAAGTAGAAAGTATCTATCTTGTCTCCATTATTCTTCACCAGTATTTCCAGAGACTTGGATTTATCAGTATATAATATGGTTGTTTTTTCTGGAGATACGATCTCTATATTTTGGGCATGAACTGAATCAATGAGTAATAAAATGATGAACAAACTTGAAACAGTAATAATAAATTTAGTATTCATAACTCACCACTATAATTATTAACCCTATTTATAAATTTAAATTCACTCTAACAATTTTAGATTTTTTTATGATTTATTTTTTCCTTGATTTTTTTAACATGTTCTTCTAAAGGTCTTATCTTTAATTTCCATTCTTCTCCATAGTGTTCAAACCAGGAAAAATGTTTCCCATATTTATCTGCCCAAGTTATTCTTTCGAATGGTATCCTTGACGATTTGGTTGGTTTTTCGTACGATATCGGAAAGCCCAATGTTATGGCGGCAATAGGTCTTAGTCTTTCGGGAATATTTAGAATGTTCTTAACTTCTTCTTCATCGAACGCACCGACCCAACATGCACCAAGACCTAAATCATTCGCGGCCAAAAGCATATTCTCTATTGCAGCAGCAGTGTCCTGAATACAGTATAAAGTCTTTCCACGTTCACCATATCTATCCCCACTCTTTTCTGGATCCGCACATATCACTATTACAACTGGTGCATTTTTTACATGATTTTGTCTCAAAGACGCTGTAGCTAGCTCTTCCTTTATTTTTTCATCCTTAACAACTATAAACTCCCACGGCTGCATATTCCCTGCAGATGGGGCTTGTATGCCCGCATATATTATTCGACCTACAAATTCATCCGGAATATCTTTTTTTTCATATCTTCTCACAGAGTGTCTTGACTCAATACAATCAAACACTTCCATTCATCCACCTAAATCAAATTTTAACTGATAAAATTATAAATCTATGTAGAAAAATCTTGATTACATGAAATACTCAATTCTAGTTGATACTTACGAAAAACTAGAAAAAACTCCTTCTAAACTTGGCAAGAGAGACATATTATCAGAACTATTTTTGAAAACTCCTTCTAAAAAATTACCTAGAGTTGTGTTGTTGATAATGGGTAGGGTTTTTCCATCTTATTCTGAACATGAATTAGGTATAGCTAATCAGATGATGATGAAAACCGTCTCGAAAGCTACTGGATTTTCCTCTGGAGATATAGAGAAAAAATTCAAGGAAAGAGGTGACCTTGGTTTGGCTACAGAAGAATGTGTAAAATCAAGAAAACAAAAAATACTATTTAAAAAAGAATTAACTGTTGATAATGTTTTTGAAAATTTACATAGGTTGGCTTTCATTACAGGTGTTGGTTCTCAGGAAAGAAAATTAAATTTAATCACAGAACTGCTGACATCAGCTAAACCAAAAGAAGCTAGGTATATAGTTAGAACAATATTACAAGAATTGAGAATTGGTGTAGCCGAAGGTATTATGAGAGATGCCATCGGTAAGGCATTTCTCATTAAAGAAGGTATGACGAAAGAAGAAAAAAATGAAATGATTGAAGCAGTCGAATATGCTTGGAATATTATGTCCGATTTTGGAGAAATCGTAAAAATTGCAAGGGAGAAAGGTATAGTTGGATTGGGAAAAGTTAAAATTCGTTTAGGAAAACCAATACGAGTGATGCTCGGTGAAAAGGCAGAAAGTATTGATGAAGTAATTAAAAACTTCGGTAAGATTGCCGTGGAATATAAATATGATGGGATGAGAACACAAATTCATAAAAAAGATGATCGAATTTGGGTTTATACAAGAAGACTAGAAAATGTGACAAATCAATTTCCTGATTTGGTTGATGTCTGTAAAAAGGGGTTAAAATCGAGAGAATGTATAGTAGAGGGGGAGGTTTTTGGTATAAACCCGAAAACAAAATTACCTTTACCCTTTCAATTGTTATCACAAAGAATTCGTCGAAAGTATGACATCGGGAAGATGGTTAAAGAAATTCCGGTTAAACTTCATCTCTTTGATATAGTTTATCTTGACGGTAAACCTCTATTCAACAAAAAATTTATAGATAGAAGAAAAATCTTGGAAACTAAAGTCAAAATAATCCCAAACAAATTAGAATTGGCAAAGCAATTGGTAACAGATGATATAAAAAAGATACAAAAATTCTACAAAAAAGCATTGGCCGCGAGGCAGGAAGGATTGTTCCTGAAAGTTTTAGATTCGAAGTATGTGTTTGGTAGACGTGTTGGTGGCTGGTACAAAATTAAACCAATCATGGAAACTTTAGACCTAGTTATAGTGGGGGGAACTTGGGGAATAGGTTCAAGAGTAAATTGGTTGAGTTCTTATGTATTAGCTTGTAGAAATCCAGATACTGGAAAGTTTTTACCATGTGGAATGATGGGTACTGGTTTAACAGAAGAACAATTCAAATTGATGACTGATATTCTTAAGGGCTTGATATTGAAAGAGAAAGGGAGAAGGGTTGTACTAAAACCAAAAATTGTAGTTGAAGTGGCTTATCAAGAAATTCAAAAATCATCAAAATATGAATCTGGTTATGCCCTCAGATTCCCACGTCTTATTGGAATAAGAGAAGATAAGGGTTCAAATGAAGCTGATACTGTAAAGAGGGTTTCTGATCTTTTTAAAACACAAGGTAAAGTACAATAACTCAATTCTGTCTAAACTCGAATAGAAAGAAATTTTAGACTAAATTTTAACACAAATTATTAATTTTTAAATATCCAATCACTAAGTAGTTATTACAGATGGTAGAGATGATAGGATCACCAGAATTAATGGATGCTTTAAAGGGAATTGGACTTAATCTATACGAAAGAAAACTTTGGGTTGCTCTTCTTGCTAAAGGAACCGCCACTGCAGGTGAGCTGTCAGGGATTGCAAACGTTCCTAGGTCGAGAACTTACGATGTGCTCCAGACGCTAGCTGATAAGGGTTTTGTTATTGTACAAACATCTAAACCACTAAGATACGTTGCTATTACTCCTGTAGAATCCTTGGAAAAGGCTAAGAAAAGGGTTCAAGAAAAATTCATGGAAATGGAGAATAAAATAGATAGACTAAAAAAATCTGTTTTAATAAAAGAATTGAATACGTTACATAAAGAGGGATTGACATTAGTCTCTCCTGGAGACATAACTGGAGCTCTGAAAGGGAAATTTTCTGTTCTCCAGCATACAGACTCTATGTTCAAAAATGCCTCTTCCTCAGTAAACATAGTTACAACACCAACAGGACTGAATGATTTGTTCGAAAACCATATAAGTATACTGAAAAAATTGAACGAAAATGGTGTTAAAATAAAGATTGCTGCGAGAATAGATAAAACTTGCACAGATGCCATAAATGCCCTTTCTGGTATTGCAGAGATCAGAGATATAATTCAAGATAAAATACCGCTTTCGGGTAGATTCTACATAGTCGATGAACAACAGCTCATGATGGGACTGTCCAATCCAGAGGAAGTACATTCCTCACAAGATATGATGTTTTGGACGAAATCTGAGCATGTTACAAAGAATACAATCGAACCTTTGTTCAACCTTGTTTGGGAAAATTCCAAACCTGTAGATTTGAAAGATGTATCTTAACTCCAAGCGACGAACTGAGGTCTTTTAGACAGTAACTTTGGGAGAGATGATTTTCTAAATGGTTTATTCTTTATTTCTTTCTTTAATATTTTAACAAACTCATCGACCTTCATTTTCTTAACCTTTCCTATCTTTCTGATCCTTACTGGTAATATACCTGATTTCATTTCCCTTTCACCAACGACTATAGAATAAGGAACCCACTCCATCTCTGCATTCCTCACCCTCTTCTCGACAGATTTGTTCCTGTCGTCTAGATCAACCCTTATGTTTTCCTTCTCTATTTTTTCCATGATTTCTATCGCTTGTTTTATATGTTTATCAGAAACGGGGATTACTCTAACTTGAATTGGGGAAAGCCATAGGGGTAGAATGGGATTCTTACCCTGTTTTTGTTCCTTTGCCGCTTTTTCCAACAATCCATACATAACCCTGCAGATTGCCCCACTCGGACTTAAATGTAAAATCGTAACTGGTTTTTTCTTCCCATCTCTGTCTGTATAATAGATTCCATAATTTTCAGCATTCTCAACATCGATTTGATCTGTCGTTAGTGCAGAAGCTTTATCCAAGTTATCGACGAAGTTCAGCTCATATTTCAATATGAAATAGAAGAATCTTTTATCCCACATCTCAATTAAAGCAGGTTTTCCGTGAGTTTTAACTAAAGACAAAACGAAGTCTTTATTCTTTTCCCAAAATTCTTTTACAACTCTTATTCCTAACTCAAAATCTTCTGGAACATTGAACCCAAACCCTTTTTGGATTTTTAACGCTAAGTCAAATCTTTTCTTCATTTCTTCCATTGCCTGTGGAACATCAGAACAGAATGCATGACAATCAGGCATGATAAAACTTCTTAATCTTCTCAAACCGACTAACTCTCCTCGTTTTTCCAACCTGAAAGAATATTTTGCCATTTCATACAGTCTCATTGGCAATTCTTTATAGGATATTATAGCATCGTGGGCCATTGTGAATTGTCCAAAACATGCTGCAAAACGCAAGAAAAATTTTCTCTTAAACGATTCTACTATATATTGTCTCGCAGGGAATCTATTCAAGTACTTGACCATGACAGGATGATTCAAATCATACATAATTGGAGTCTCTACCTTCATCGCCCCATAATCTATTACGTTTGAATCAACCCAATTCTGAATCAAATCTCTCATTAACTCTCCTTTGGGGTAATACCTTAAGTTTCCAGGATCACTCGCACTCTCGTAATCCGCGAGTTCTAATTTTCTCATCAACTCGACATGTGGAGGTTTTTCCTTCACTTTTCTACTCTTTGCCATTTCATACATGGCGAATTTTTTTAGGTTTTCATTTTTTTTCCAGTCAAAATCTTTGCCTGCAACAACCTTTCCATCTTTAATTTCCAAAGGTATTAAATCTCCTTTTGGAGTAAGGATGCGCCAAGATGATTTCATTTTTTTTTCTGCTTTAAGTGCTTTGGAAACTGTTTCTTCTTTCACTTCTTTTTTCTTTTCTCCAACCACAATTTCTTTAAAAGATTCAGCAAGAGGATGGCCCAAACAATGTAATACAAATTCTTTATACCAACCAAAGGGTGAGACATGCACTGGAAGTTTTTGTTTTTTAGATTCTTTTTCCATCTCTTTTATCGCTCTATCAGCAAGATATGGACTAGCGAGATCGGAACTCAAATGAGCATAAGGATAGATGACTATATTTTTAGCTTTAACTTCTTCGAATTGATTTTTAATTTCTTTTATCGATTTTCCAACAACTTCCTTTAAGTATTGCTCATCTCTATTTTCTGCACATGTGAGAACTACTAATACATTTTCTATTTTGACTTTTTTCTTTTCAACATCCTTTATGTATTTTAACGCCTTCCTAGTAGGCTTATATTCTAAGAATTTCGAGTGTATCAAAAGCATTCTCATAACTTTCCCTCCCCATTTAAGATATTTAACTCTTTTGTTAAATATATTGAGTCTCGAAATGTAATTGAACTGCCAGAACTTAATTTTTCAATCATACTTGGTCTCCCAGGTTTTTTTTGAGATATCGATAATTTTATTCCTCCTTTATATATTCGATTTAAAATTTCATCGTTACATCTTCTGAAAGCATACATGGAAAAAGAAATTGTGATGAGTTTTGGACATCCACACAAAACTTTTTTGATAATTTTTTTGCTCACAAATTTTCTGAAATGAATGAATTTAACAGAAGATGAAAGTTTTGATAAATCTGAGTAACTAGAAATTGAGATGTGTTTCTGATTCACCTTTCACCGTTATCACCAGTTAAATATATCCTTTGGAGGAAAATGATATAAATGTTTTGGAATGTCACAATATTAGTAGGTGATTTTATCAAAGAGGTTAATCTTGTTAATTTTGATAGTTTCGATGAAATACTTATAAAAAAAGTGAGAGATGTAGCACAACCATTACTAGACAAGTATAACAGAATGTATAGTGAAGATAAGATACAAGAATTCAAACTGGTAGTAGACACAGTCAGAAAAAAACAAGAAAAATATCTGTATGAAGTTATTGGAACTTTGAAAACCAACAAAAATTTTTTCAGGACTGAAGAGGTTGGGTGGAAGATCTTAGATACAGTCGAAAAAGTAATAGATGAACTTGGGGGAATGGTTACAAAAAAGAAGGGAAGAAAGAAATCTAAAAAGAATCTACCAGCAAATGCATAACATTGAATTTATTTAACTATTAATTGTCCGAATTATAATTAGTCCCGACATAGCCCTGTGGTGTAGTGGTCAAGCATGTCGGGCTTTGGACCCGCAGACGCAGGTTCGAATCCTGCCGGGGCTATTCTGTGATTTAATTGACAACCGAAAAGGAAGTTTGGAATATCATTGCGGATTCTTGGACGAACTTGAGAGTTAAACCAGAGAGTGAAGTAATCGATTTCTCAAAGACAATAAATAGTGGACCGATTCTAGATGATGGTTGTGGTAACTGTAGAAACTTGTTACCATTTCTTGAAAGAGAGTTTTACTGTGTAGGTATGGATTTTTCAAGTGGCATGATAAGAGAAGCAAAGAAATTTTTGAGAAAAAGAAAATTGAAAGCAAACTTAGTCATCGGTAATTTAGTTCATCTACCATTCAAAAAAGGAACTTTTTTGTCGATTCTTTGTATCAGAACTTTACATCATGTTGGCCCCAGAATACTCAGATTAGAAGCATTAGAAGAAATGAAAAGGGTTGGTATCAAAATTCTGATGAGTGAATGGAAAAGATGGCAATGGAGATTTATTTGGAAACTCATTAAAAGCTTCATTTCTGGACATTTTGGTGATGTTTACGTCGATTGGAATTATCATGGAAAAAAATACAAGCGATTTCACCACTTATACACAAAAAAAGAACTAGAAGAAGATTTGAAAACAGTGGGATTAAAGATTGAGAGAATTTGGTTTGACAATAAGGGTAATATTTGGTCATTGGTGAGAGAATGAAATGCTCATTCTGTAATAAGAAATCAATATACTTCCGAAAATATGAGGGCCATCATTATTGCGAAAAACACTTTACAAAAAGTATAGAAAAAAGAGTCAAAAAAACAATAAGAAAAAACAAGTTGATAGAAAATGGAGATAAAATAGCTATTGCTCATTCTGGTGGTAAAGATTCATCCAATGTATTATTTTTATTGAATAAAATTTTCAAGAATAATCCGAATATCAATCTTTTTGTTATAACTATTAACGAAGGGATAAAAAAATACAGAGATGAATGTCTCAAAAAAAGTGAGAATTTCTGTAAAAAACTTGGTATAGAAAGGCATGTGTTTTCATTCAAAAAAGAAGTTGGTATTACTGTTGATGATTTAACTAAGAAAATGAAGACAGGGTATTGTGGTAGTTGTGGGTTGTTGAGAAGGTATTTACTCAATAAGAAGGCGAGGGAATTAGGAGCTACTAAAGTGGCAACAGGACATAACCTTGATGATGAATGCCAGAGTATACTAATGAACATCTTGAAAGGAGATTTGTTGAGACTTGTCCGCATGGGACCTGTACCAAGGGTAGTAAAGCATAAAAAATTTGTACAAAGGATAAAACCTTTAATTTTCATACCAGAAAATGAATCTGAGTTGTTTGCTAAAATAAACAAAATACCATTTGGATCAAAAAGATGTCCTAATTCAATTGATAATCCTTTACGTGGGAAAACAAGAAAGTTCTTAGATGATTTAGAGAAAAGTTCTCCTGGTATAAAATATAGCCTTTATGAAAGTGCCTTGAAAATTGTACCTTCTGTCAAAGGTAAATTCAAACAAGGAAAAATCAATTATTGTAAAAATTGTGGAGAACCAAGTAGTCGTGAGATTTGTAAGGTTTGTGAATTATTAAAAAATTTATGATTCATGCCCGTTCTGTATTTCTTCAATCTTGCACCGCAAGAATTGGATTCTATTCTGCAAGAACTTCAATTGTTTAACACTCTTGGACTTAAACAATCGGGTTTTTGTTTCGAATAATTCGTCTTGGTAAAACCTTAACCTGTGGATGTCTTGTGAATTCATACTATCATTTATTTACTTTTTAGTGGTATATAAGTGTTACTACTATTTGATAGAAAATTAATATATAAACATTTCTATTCTACACTCAATAATTAATGTGAGATTATGGAAAAAGGGGATGTTTGCATCGATATAATAAAGGAATTAATTAAAAGTGAGAATTTAGATCACAAAAAAATCGATAAAATCATCAAAAATCAATGTAAAAAACATGATCTAAAAAAAATGCCAACAAAGGTCGAAATTCTGAATTTTTGTAACCCAGAAGAGAGAAAGAAACTGATAAGGTTCCTGATAACAAAACCATCTAGAACTATGTCTGGAGTGTCTGTGGTAACAGTGGTGGCAAAACCATCTTCATGCCCAGGTACCTGCATCTATTGTCCTAAGGGAATCAATGCGCCTCAATCTTACACGGGCATGGAGCCAGCAATACAGAGAGGTATAAGGAATAATTATGACCCATTTCTTCAAACAAGAGACCGATTGAATCAATATAAAATTACAGGTCATCCTTCAGACAAAGTAGAAATTATTATTCTCGGGGGAACATTTCTTGCTCTGGATAAGGATTATCAGGAATGGTTTGTAAAAAGGATATTCGACGTACTCAATAAAAAGGAGAGTGAGAGTTTAGAAAAAGCAGAGAATTTGAATGAAACTGTAAAACATCGATGCGTGGGATTATGTTTAGAGACAAGAGCCGATTTCTGTTTTGAGGAACACATAAACCAAATGTTAAAACTAGGTACTACGCGAGTTGAAATTGGTGTCCAATCAATCTATCCAGATATCTTGAAAAAAGTGAGACGTGGTCATACTGTTGAAGATTCCATACGTGCAACACAATTAGTTAAAGATTCTTGTTTAAAATGTACACACCATATCATGCCTGGATTGTTTGTTGATTTTAACAAAGATTTAGAGCAATTCAAGATTTTATTTGAGGACACTCGATTCAAGCCAGATTCACTTAAGATTTATCCTACTCTCGTTATCAGGGGGACAGAACTGTATGATTTGTGGAAAAAAGGTGAGTATAAACCACTGACAACTGAAGAGGGAGTAAAACTCATTTCAGAGGCGATGAAATACATACCAAAATATTGTAGAGTAATCCGTATTCAAAGAGACATTCCAAGCGATAAGATTGTTACGGGTATTAAAAGTAGCAACTTAAGAGAACTCGTGGAAAGAGAATGTGAGAAAAGGGGTATAAAGATACAAGAAATAAGATACAGGGAAGTTGGTCATAAATTTGAGAAAGGAATTATATCAAACTTGGATTCTATAAAATTACTTAGATTTGATTATGATGCCTCTCAAGGGGGGGAAATTTTCTTAAGCTTTGAAGACGTTAAAAACGATGTATTAATTGGATTCTTGAGACTCAGAATTCCTCATAAACCCTTCAGACCAGAAATTGATGAAAAAACAGGATTGATAAGAGAATTGCATGTTTATGGTCCTACAGTGCCTATCGGTCAGAAAATAAGAAAGGCGTGGCAACATAAAGGTTTTGGTAGAAAGTTGTTGAAGGGAGCTGAAAGAATAGCGAAAAATGAATTTGATATGAAAAAAATTATAATCATCAGTGGAGTTGGGGCCAAGGAATATTACAAGAAGTTTGGATATAAAAAAGAAGGACCATATGTTTCAACAATTCTCTAGGAATGAAGCCTTGATTTATATAAAATGAGTTGAATTTAATATTATGCCCAAAAATTACAAAAAGGTTTTGAAAAAAGTATTGAAACAAATTAAACCTAGTCCTAAGGAAAAAAAGAAATTGGAGAAGTTGAGCAAAAAAACTTTAAAAATTGCAAGTAAAGTAGCGAAGGAATATAACGCCAAAGCTATAATTGCGGGTTCTCTGACAAGAAACACTTGGTTACCAAATAAGAATGAATTCGATATTTTCATCATATTCCCAAAAGCCATATCTGAAAAAAAATTGGAACAATTAGGCCTTAAACTGGGAAAGAGTATAATCAAAAAATTGAATGGTAAGTCGAGAATTGAGTATGCACAACATCCTTATGTCAGGGGGAAAGTAAATGATATTCAAATAGACATTGTTCCTTGTTATAAAGTCGAAAGTGGAGAAAAAATCAAATCTGCTGTTGATAGAACTCCTTTTCATGTCGAATACTTGAACAAGAATTTACCTAAAAAATTGTCGAACGATGTTAGGTTATTGAAGCAATTATGTAACGGGAATAAAATCTACGGAGCAGACACAAAGACAGAGGGGTTTTCGGGTTATGTATGTGAACTTTTGGTAATAAAATACAGAAGTTTTATCAATGTCTTAAAAAATGTTGTAAAATGGAAACCAGGTGAGATTGTTGATATTGAAAAATACTTCGATAAAAGGGATTATCAAAAATTAAGAAAAAAATTCAAAAGACAAGTTTTGATTTTAATAGATCCTCCGGATAAGAATAGCAATGCGGCTGCTGCTATATCAGCAACTAGTTTTTACACATTGAAAAAAATAGCGAATGTTTTTTTAGCCGATCCTTCTGATGA
>DAOVGP010000018.1 GCA_030672375.1 Candidatus Aenigmatarchaeota archaeon
ATTAACTTTATCAGTAGCTGGTTTATTGGGGAGTTGGTTCGTATCGATGAGTAGGTCACAGATGGAAGAGATAGAAGAAGCGGGAGAAAGGCAAATAGAATGTACTAATGCTCTATTGGATATAGTGAGCGTTATCTGCTCTAATTCAACTGAACAACTACAAATAGCAATAAACAACATAGGCCAAATAGACCTTTATGATTTTTCGACTCTAGCTGAAATTAATAATACTTACTATGTAAATAACACTGGTGGTCCCAATTCAACGAATGTTTTGAGTCCTGGAGAACAAACAATTTTGGTTTACCATTGTGATAGAGACGTATATTGTGCTGGTGGTGTGACTGTTGAAAGGATTAGAATAGCCCCAGGAAACTGTCCACAGGTTTACGTAGAGAAAAACGTAGGCGTAACTTGCGGTTAACCTTTCTTGATTTCATCTCTTAATTTTACTACTGCCTCTCCAACTAGTTTGAATTTCTTATTGAGTTTATTATCCATTTCTAAGACTTTTCTTACCACATCTCTATATTTTTTTTCTCTATTCTGTTTATATCCCCCTAATTCATCTTCAAGGCTAAAAATTTTCGAATAGAAACCAATCCGTTCCTTTCTGATTTTTTTAATTTCTTGTTCTAGTGGCTTAAAGTCAATGTTCTTTAATATGATTTCAAGTCTCTTAATTAATTTTTTCTGAGATTCATGAGAATACATAACAATGCCTGTCAAAACAAGAAGAACGAAGAACTGGATTATGTTGACGAATGTATAGTTGCTTGAAGTGATTACTAAGAGAATCATCGATAATGACCAGATCAACCAAAAGATTATATTAGAGAGTTTCATGGTAATGCTTGTTACTTAATAATAAAGAAAAAACTTAAGTAGTTGAATTTTTAGGACAAATCAAGTTTACTATCGTATTTTCCCTCATCAATCTCTTTCAAGATTTCTTTAGGAGATTTTCCTTCAATTGTGAGAGGCATACTCACTACCGTTGCAACGATTTCTTTTAAGGCCTTCTTCATGTCTTTCGCAAGTATACTCTCTCTTTTCATCTTAGTTATTTTTATGCATTGATCTATCGTCAAATCCCCAACGATCACCCGCTCTTCTGGCTCTTTCTTTTTACCTTTTTTCCCTGTTTCTTCAACCTTTCCTTCAACCTTTCCTTCAACCGCTTCTTCAACTACCTTTTTATCTTCTTTCTTATCTTCCGTTTCCCCTTCTTTCTCTCCAACCTCTTCTTCCTTCTTTTCTGGAGCAATTTTTTTCAAACCCAATTCTTTCCTTATCAAAGAAGAAACCGGAGGTGTTCCTATCGTGATTTCATACTCCCTTGTTACATCATCGATTATGATTTTAATCGGGACTTTCATTCCCACATACTCTTTCGTTTTTTCGTTGATATCTTGTATGACCTTTCCGATGTTCATCTTGTAGACTGCTAGCTGTGGCCCGAGCGGTGGAGCTGGTGTTGCTTTCCCACCGTCTATTAAAGCTTCAATAATTATTTTCCCCATTTACTCACGTTTCTTGATAACTTTAACTAATCCAGCATTAACAGTAACAGGAATAGGAACAGCTATCTCAATCAATTCTATAGTTACTTCGACCTTGGCACTATCGTATCTCGTAACCTTTCCCTTTTCACCTTTGAAAGGCCCACCTATAACCTCTACAATATCACCGTCATTTATCTTGATTTCAACTTTTTTTGGTTCCAAAAATCTTTTTATAGATGTTATTGAAACAGTCTTTCTCAAAATACCCCTAGCATGAGGGATCTCTCTTATCATCCCTTCGATATCTCTTAATTCCCCTTCAACAAAAACATAACCCTTTATCTCTTCAGGATGTACCATAGCTTTTACGTTTAAACCTTTGGCTTTGACTTTCCCCGCCATGGCTTCAATAACGATGTTTTCTCTTCCGATTATCGTTTTAATTGCATATATTATTTCAAACACCCCCAAAAACAGAAATTAAGTAGATTATGAAACCAATCATACCCATTATCACAAAACCTATGCCGCATATGCGGGCAGTTTCTTTTAATTCTTTTTTGTCAGGTTTACGTGCTAGTATTAAAACACGTTTATACCTCTTCAAAGTCTCTTTAATGTTTATTTTCATTTAATTCACTGTTAGAATTTATTATTTATTCTAATATTAATTAACTCTCAACTAAAAAAGAATTTATCCCCTAGACAAACTCGATACCAAGTTCACTTTCAATGATTTTCTTTTTTGGTCTAAACAATTTTTCTGCGACCATATCTTCGGTTTCCTTGACTCCTGTGACTATGACCAATGTTCTTATTGTATCGTGTAATTCCTTATTGACCTGTGCGCCCCAGATGATTTTTGCATCGGGCGATAATCTACTTGATACTGACTCAACGATTTCTTGTGCCTCTTTTATCGTTATATCAGGGCCACCAGTCACGTTGATCAAAGCTCCTGTTGCACCGTCAATATCTAGAGATAAGAGTGGATTTGTTAATGCCTTTTCTACGGCTTCCATTGCCCTATTCTCTGTGTCTGATTCTCCCAAACCGATCATTGCCAGTCCACCACCAGACATCACTGTTCTTACATCAGCAAGGTCAAGATTTATGAGACCAGGTTTTGTTATCAATTCAGTTATTCCCTTCACTGAATTAACTAAAATCTCATCCGCAACTTTGAACGCAGTTGCTAAGCTGACATCAGGAACTATGTCCAAGAGCTTATCGTTTGGGATGGTTATTATCGTATCAACTACTTTTCTAAGATTCTCTAAACCTTGTCGAGCATTTTCTATTCTCTGCTGGCCTTCCATTACGAATGGTAGAGTACATACTGCTATCGTTAAAGCGCCGAGTTTCTTCGCAATTTCCGCAACCACGGGACAAGAACCAGTTCCCGTTCCGCCACCCAACCCACAAGTGATAAAAATTAAATCAGAACCCTCCAATACTCCTTGTATATCGTCTTTGCTTTCTTTTGCTGATTCCATACCTATTTTAGGGTCACCACCTGCACCCAATCCACCTGTGATTTCTTTACCTATGAGAACCTTTGTATCAGCATCAGAATAGAGTAAATCTTGAGCATCAGTATTTATGGCTATAGTTTCAGCCCCAATAATACCAACTTCCATCATTCTAGTAATGGTATTATTTCCAGCACCCCCAGAACCCACAACTTTTATACGTGCTGTTCTCCCTTCAAGAATCTTTCTAAGTTCTTCGTCGATTTCATGTATTCTTTCAGTTGGTTTTACAGTGATGGGCTGTACGTTCATAACATTTTCCTCCGTCATTATCATTCAGTCATTAAAACTATTAATTTTTAAGAACAGTTAAACTTAAATGCTTATTGTGCAAATTCGTCGATAAACCTGATTAACTTTATATTCTTTACCCATTTCAAAACAGTATCTGCAATAGTTTTTTTAATTCTTCTTGTTATATCCATCTTAATTTTTATTTCCACGGTATCTTTATCGATAGAAACTTCAACGTTCTTGTTTTTTAAGAAAAACTCTATTATGGCCTTAATTTTGTCGGTACTCTTCGTTATTTTTTCCTTTATCTCAATTTCATATTCTAAAGTCTTTCCAGCTAGAGGATGGTTAAAATCGACTTTTACCCTCCCGCCAGAAACAGAAAGAACACGACCGTTCAAGTTGTTTAAAGTTATTGGCATACCAGGGAAAGGGGCCATACTTTGTTTGTTGAATTCTGATAGTGGGATCAGTTTTATCAATTTTGAGTTTCTTTCACCAAAGGCATCATTCGGTTCTACTTTTACTTTCTTTTTATCCCCAATTTTCATTTGTTTTAACGCCTTTTCCAAACCCCTTACAACAAAATTTGCACCAACTATAATTGGGACAGGTTCATATCCAAAACTTGGATTAAAGATACCTTCCTTTTTTGCCACATCCTCTCTTGTTAGATCAAATATATTTCCAGATTCAACTATTCTTCCAACATAATCAATTCTTACGAAGGTACCTTCTTTCATGAAATCACAAATAAAACAATTTGCCTAGATAGACTTAAATAGAGTTTTCTATCTAAGATAAAACTGTTAGTACAATTAAGTATTTATCCTTTAACTTGAACAAAATTGGTAGGTGATATGATGCTGTTTGGCGAAGAAGCTGATTGGAAAGAACTTCTATCTGTTAAAGCACAATCTGAACTAGCCGAATTAATCGAGAAAGCAAAAACACACAGATCAGCATACATGCAGGCTGACGATGTAAAGGTAGCGCAACTATGGGCAGTGTTGACAGAACTTTCATTACAGATGAAAACCCTTGAAGAAAAATTGTCTAGAATGGAAATAATAACAAGAGCCTTCAGGAATTTAGGAGAGATTGCAAAGAAAGAAGCAATAAAAGAGAGAGTAGGCGATATATTCAAACCAAAAACAAGTGTAGAGAAGGAAGAAGTTGAAAAAATAGTGGATTCATTGATGGAATTTTAGATTTTCCATTTTTTTATATGAGAATGAGACGAGAAAAAGTTAGTTGACGGAAGGATTTATTTTTTCATATTCTTTTGACATTGCTCATACATACCAGTTTTTGGATGAATACATTCAATACAAACTTTTTTACCACAGTATACACATATCATCAATGCTCTGCTGATTTTATGACAAACTTAACAAGTTCCAACTAGTGGCATTCAACTCTATTTAATATTCAATTCTCAGTCTTTATTTATGCTTAAACCAATCAAACAACTTTTGAAAGATAATTTGAGAAGGAACCCTAAACCAGAATTATCCTTACTTCCGTCCAGTTATCAAAAGATTGGGGATATAATCATCCTAAACTTAAAGGAAGAACTGTGGAAAAATGAAGAAGAAATAGGTCAAGTATTGATAGAAAAAATTCCTAACACGAGAACTGTTTGTAGAAGAACGGGTTTTATAAAAAATCAGTACAGAGAACCTCAAGTCAAAGTTATTGCTGGAGACAGAAACACTGAAACGATTCATAAAGAACATGGAGTTGTCTTCAAATTCGATGTCAATGACATAATGTTTGCTAAGGGCAATTTGAATGAGAGAAAGCGAATAACAAATTTAGTAAGAAAAGATGAAACAATTGTCGATATGTTTGCAGGTATTGGTTATTTTTCCATTGGTATTGCAAAATTTTCTGAACCTAAGAAGGTTTATTCTATTGAAATCAACTTTGTGTCATACCACTATTTATGGGAAAACATTAAGCTCAATAAAGTTGAAAATAAAATCATTCCCATCCTTGGGGACTGTGTGGTTGAAATACCAAGATTAGGAAGGATTGCACATAGAGTTATAATGGGTTTGTTGCCCTCTTCCAAAGATTATCTACTCGATGCGATGAAGGTTGTTAAACAGAATGGTATCATACACTATCATGGTACTGGAAAAAAGGAAGGATGGAAGGAATTATTTGAGGATGTAGAAACTGCTGCCGACATTATGGGATTTAAGGCAAAATTAGTTAGGAAGATTAAAGTAAAATCTTATGCCCCGAAAGTTTATCATTGGGTTTTGGATTGTAAAATACTTGATAAAACTTAAGGTAAAAAATCCTTGTTCTTAATTTTTCTCGGCAAATAAACCTCAGTCATAAACCTCAGACCACGACCAGAAAGAGCTTCTAACTCAGCCTTAATTTTTCTTTTGATCATTAATTTCAGTTCCTTCTGCCAGGCAGGGTGTTTAAACCAATCATACTTTAACATCTCACGGGCCCTCTTTATGTCTACATCTCTTGTCTTGATAGTAAAGTCCTCTAGTTTAAATTCATCAATATCGCTTATTGTTAGGCCAATGAATTTAGCGTTAGGACAACCAAGTCTCTCAGATATATGGGCAAGACTAATACTACCATACTTTAAAACAGAGTAGATATACCACCCATAAGAATCAGCATCTGTGAATACGTAGACAGGTAATTTGTACTCGGCCGACAACCTCTGTATTAGTCTTCTCGGCCCTCTTGCGGCTTGACCTTGTGTCGTTATCAGAATGCATTTCTGTTTTTTCCAGAACTTATCCTCATGTAATCTTTCAAATGCAGCATTTTTCTCTATTACGAGAATGTATTTAGCGTTAACTCTTTTAAGGGTCAAATCTTCTACGTTACTTGGTATAGCCCACCCACCAGAACCCAACTTGCCCAGATTTATCAAATCTCCCATATCTTTAATTACCACATTACCAACGACTCTTCCCCTAACATCAGCGTTCAAATGTAATTGTTCTCTCAAAATACCGAGCATAACTTCCAAATCAACGATAATAGGATCGGATTCCCTTTGTTCATCGAAAGTATTCTCGTCTGAGTTTGGTAAAGTTTTTTTCAATATATAGAACAAATCCCTTAAACTCGTGTGGATATTTTCTTTTTGTAATTCTTTACATAATGCAGCGACCAACATTGTTTGCATGAAGCGTTTAGCGTGCGCAACATTAAACAAATATCTTTTAGAGACTTTATTACCTAGAGTGAGTTGTTTCGTTTTCTCATTGTAAATCACGTTAGATAAAGACCTTATAGGAATATCTATATCAGGATTTTTCTTTTGATTAATGTCTTTTAAGACATCCTCACCCAGAATTTTCAGTTTTTTCTTTACCTCTACCATCTTCAGACACCTTTGCATAATTTTTGAGTATACCTTTCAATTTATTTAAAATCGGTTCGGGTTTTTTGTCTGTTAGTTTTCCGACAGCTTTCGCAACTTCTGGCAAGTATCTATCGAATATCTCTTTTCTTTTTTTTTGCATTTCTGCTTTCCTCTTCCCTGAGACATGTCTCTGCAAGTTTCGACCGATTCCCTGAAGAGCAAGTTTAATTTCTTTGATTATAACTGGATAGGATGCTACGGCCTGTTTACTCTCGGAGATGTAAGGTACCCAAACAGAAGCTAAATGAACAATAATAACAGCTGGTCCAACAGGAATACTCCTCCCAGATTGCGATAAACCATACCTTCGCCAATCCGTCGTAATAATGGATTTTGTTATCGCACAATCACCTTCTTGATACAATAAAGGAACTCTGTTCGTGATTCTCAATACTTTAATAGACCCCTCTTGGGGTAACTCCCCACCGTATGCAACTGCAACTTCAATTTGGAATGGATTCCCTCTGTAGACCGCTGGTGGTCTAGTAACTGAAGCAAAAAATTCAGCCTTGAATTCCTTTTTTAATCCTTTAATGAGTAGATCTTCACCTAAAGGTGAAAGACAATCTGTTGGTGGTCTAATCAACTTGGTTTTTTGCATAGCTTTGAAGAGTTTTTCTGTATCGGTTATTTCAAGCCTTTGTGGGCTTATTTTAGAATCTATATCAGCCAATTTACAGATTTCTTTTGCTGATCCACCTCCAACCCTTGAGAAATCATTCATTAAAAAAGAAGCAACAGTCCTTGATTTTGATGATTTCAACATTCTCCTTAAAATACCGAGTTCAACGCCATAGGGATGTGGTTTTATTTCTTTTGGTAACGGGGGCAATTCATTTGCAGTTCTTGGAAACTCCACCCTCCCATTTGGTCCATCAAAAGTAATATTAGCATAAGGATTTGCTATAGCAACCTGTTTGATATACTCTGGTACAGATTTTCTACTCTCTACGTACCTCCCCTCGATGGTCATTTCAACTTTCATACCATGCCAAATTTTTCCATCTTCGATGAATTGATGAGAAACTATTTCAGGGTCATTCTTCTTCACATCTATCATAATCTCATAATACGATGTTTTTCCATTACCCGTACTTGCGATTATTGTCGTGGGTTTTCCAGTCGTTAACTGTGAATAAAGTATTGTCCCAGAAGCTCCAATTCCCTGAGTACCCCGAGATTGTCTCAACTTGAAGAACTTACTACCGTACAAGAGTTTACCCAAAGCTAAAGGTATTTGTTTGTCTGTCATACCAGGCCCATTATCTTTTACCATCACCCTAAATCTATCAGCACCATCTGGTTTAATCTCTATCCATACTCTTGGAAGAATCCTTGTCTCTTCACAGGCATCAAGAGAATTATCCACAAGTTCCTTTATAACAGTGAGTAAAGCTTTAGTTGGGTTGTCATATCCGAGAAGATGTCTGTTTTTCTCGAAGAATTCTGATACAGCGACTTCCCTATGATCTCTAGCCATTTCTTGTGCTGTTTTTCCAGGTTTTTCTACCATTTTTCTTTCACCGACTGTTGTTCAAGCCATCTATACAATGTCTGGTGCGTACAACCTCTGATTATTTTCATGACAGCTTCCCTCGCTATGTTAATTTTCTTCCAATAACCTATAATACTTACAGTCTTATCAAGGACGGAGAGTTTAACATCTGTGAATTTTTCTATATATTCCTTTGTTTTACCGCCAGTACCTATAATTCTTCCCTTTAAAGTTTTTAATCTTTCCCTTGATTTTACGAATTCGGTGAGATTTATCACTTCCAAACCGTATTCATCTTCTAACAAATATAGGGAATCATTCACATCGAATCCTCGTCCAAATGCCTTTAAGACTTGTTTTGTTTGATATACTTTGAGGGTTTCTCCTTCTATACTCATTCCATCGTTAATTTCTATCTTCGTCCCAGTCATTTTTTCAATCGTTTCTTTCATTTTTTCATTTTTTTTCAAAAGAACCCTCCTTTTATCGGGTATTTTTATGAAATCCTTCATTTGATTACCTTTTCTCTTATAACTCGCTCTAATTTTTTATAAAGTTTTTCTGTATCTTTTACAGTAATGTCGAACTTAGAAAAGTAATAATTAATATTTTTTATATCTCTCTTCAATAATTCTGGTGCTAGAGGGTTTTTTAAGGTTACCCCGTGACTAAAATCTATGAAGTAAGGTTTTTTGTGGAGGAGGATATTATATGCACTTAAATCTCCATGAATTAAACCATTTTCTACGAGTTTTTTTAAGTTTGATAGGACTTTTTTGTATATTTCTTCCGGTTTATCAGGTTTAACATCAATTAACCTAGGTGCAGCCAAACCATTATTCCCGATGAAATCCATTATCAATACATTTTCTTCGAAAAACAAAGGTTCAGGACAATCAACACCAGCATTCCTAGCAATCTTTAAGTTCTTAAATTCTCTCTGGCACCATAAATTCACTATAAATCTTCTTTTCTTTTTTATCCTTTGAAATCTGGGATCTCCAACAAGATACTTCGACATATTCTTGAAATTACAAGCCTTTGTACAGTAAACTTTTATAGCAACCCATTTCTTATTAGTCAATCCTGATAGAATGATAGATTCCTTACCTTCTTTTATTAAAGATTCAGCAGACATTTTATTCTTGTTCAACAATCGATACAGTACTAAGAGCGTACGCTCATCAAATGCTCCTCGAACGATTTTAAGCTCTTTGTAATATTCTCGTTTTCTTTTTCTTTTAAGAACCATTTAAATCATATTTTTCATTAAACATCTCGGTTATTTTTTATCAGGATTAAACTATACATATTTTCTCGTGTGAATGTTTCAACCAACGGAAATATTTTTTAGGTAACCCTTCCTCTGTAACCACCTGGCTTGGGTTCTTGTATATCTCCAAACAACATCTGCCCTCCTATCCGACATTACTTTCCATGGTTTAATCAATATCAAATCACTGACTCTTATCCAAACCCTTTTTCTCAATTTACCAGGGATTCTAACTATCCTCTCCTTATCATCACTACACTGAACACGTAATTTATCTGAACCAAGCATTAATTCAACTATACCCAACATTTCCCCTTCTTTAGGGAGCCTTGTTCGGGCTATTTCCTCTTCTTCTGTTAATTTTGGTCTTTTAAATTTTGGTTTTCTTCTTTTCAGATTTTTCACCTAATAATACTGTAATTATTAAGTTGATAAGATTTTTATTATTCTATTGAGAAATCATTCTTATGAAAGTTTGGGGTTTGAGGTTAGGACATAGAAGAGGGCGAGATCCAAGATTAACTACACATGTAGCATTAACTGCACGTGCTTTAGGATGTGACGGAGTTATTCTCAGCGGAGAAAGAGACGAACAAGTTATTGATTCGATTGAAAGAATTGTTGAAAACTGGGGGGGTCTTTTTGAGGTTAAATATGAGAAAGATTGGAGAAAAGTCATCAAAAACTGGAATGGGAAAATTATTCATTTGACTATGTATGGTTTACCAATTCAGGATAAAATCGATGAAATAAGAAAATTTAAAGAAGATTTATTGATTATACTTGGTTCAGAAAAGGTTCCTGGAGAAGTCTATCAATTGGCTGACTGGAATATCTCTGTAACAAATCAACCCCACTCAGAAGTTGCCTCTTTGGCACTTTTTTTGGATAAATTGTTCAAAGGAAAAGAATTAAAGAAGAAATTTGAAAATTCTAAGATAAAAATCATACCTCAAGAAAGAGGGAAGAAGACTATTTCTTTGTGAGTAAAACAACTCTGCTTGGTTCAAACTCATCTTTGAATGTATAACCAGTTTCCTGCGCTAATTCTTTAGCAAATTCTACAATATCTTTATGGTAAGGCATATTTTCCTTTTCTAGTCGATTCTGGGATTCTCCAACCCATACATATCCCTTTGGTTCAATAAAATCTGGATTGGCTTTCTTTATCAATTTTGCGTATTTTTCAGGAGATTCCATGTTCAAGTCTTTTACAAGTGTTAATCTTATAACAGTCTTACAATTGAAGTTATTCATCAATTCCAAACTTTCATTCAATCTCTCCCATCCATTTGGAATCAAAGGTTTATGAATTTTTTGATAGACTTCTTTATCCGAGGCACATAGACTAATATAAAGATGTTTAGGCTCTTCTTCCAATCTTTCCAGTTTATCTGGTCTAGTTCCATTCGTCACAAGAAAAGTTGTCATTCCTCTTTTATGTGCTTCTTTGATGAGGTCAGACAATCTTTCATAAAGAGTTGGTTCTCCTGCAAGACTTATAGCCATGTTAGTAGGATTCTGAGATTCTTCCCATTTTTTCTTATCCACTTCAGAATTTCCCTTAAACCCCGTCAACAAAAGTCTTTGTGCCTTGATAAAACCATCTATTATCTCACTAGGTTCATCTATCTTCAAATTCTTCATATCACTTCCAATAGTAGCAGACATAGATCTCCAACAGAATACACAATTATGTGTACACCAAAACAGTGCAGGGGTAACTTGAAGACATCTATGGCTTTTAATTCCATACCATTTCTGTTTAAAACAAACTCTGTCACGTCTTAAACTTTCCTTTGTCCATCTACATATCTTGACAGCTGAATGTTGATTTTTACCAACTATTCGATAGCCTTGTTTATAGTAGAGTTTCTTGAATTTTTCTGGAATCTTCATAAGAACTGTACTAATATCAGATATATTTAAATTACTCTTTCAAAACACTAACTTCAACACTTTGACTAGCTGAAACACATTTCGACTTGACATGTACAACAATATCATATTTACCTTCCGCTTCAAAATCAGGACTCACGTATAAGAATAAAATTTTTGCCTGTTCTGGTTTCAGACTAAAAGAAGTAGGTTTTATGATAGTCCAATCTGGTCCTTCTAAAGAAACTTCATAATTATCACTGTAACTACCAGCATTTATCACTCTCAACTTCACCAAATTTCCCTGCCCAACTTCAGCATCAACTTTATTTTCATCTGGAAACAGTAAAACCGAGTAACTGGTACAATCCGAACTAAAGATTACTATTCCTACATATTTAGCAACCAGACCAGAGACTAAAACAAGAATCGCTATCAAAGTTAACAGAAAAGCGAGAAGATGATTGAATTTCACTTAAACACCTGTAACAAGACATAAATCAAGCCTAATATCCCAATAATTAAGCCTGTAGTAACTATGAATAGACCTAACTTTGATTTAACCTTTGCCTCAACGGCAACAGCCAAGAAAACGAAAAAGCTTGCTATCAAGAGAATATTTCCTATCAAGGGTTTCACCTCATGATAACCAGATAGATTGCAATAAGAATTATTAAAACAACTATAACAGCAATCAACAATGACCTGAGAACTCTACTTCCCCATATTCTTTCCCAGATGGCAACGATATCTCCAGTAGGTATTTCTATTAACGGAGGAACTGTCGTAGTGGTGGTTTCGATCGGTTTTATAACTTCTGACACAGTTATCTTCAAATTTTCTGTATCTTCACTATTCTCAGATTTTACCGTTAAACTTGCGTTAAACATTCCCTCCATTCCGAATCCCGGGCTGTAATAAACATAAACATCTGCAGTTTCATCAACCTTCAAACTAACAGATGAAGGTTTTATCGATACCCAATCGACATCAGAAATAATTTCAAACTCATCTTTTTTAGAACCGGTGTTTTTTACTTGCACTTTGACCAGCTTACCCCTACCCGATTCAATCTCGAATTCATGTTCTTCAACTGTCAAGTCTACATCATAACATTTCAAAACATCGAACTTTACAGCCCCTTCTTGTGTTATAAAATCTGACTCAATCATGAAGCCAATGTCATAAGATCCGACTTCTTCTCCAAATAAATCTATTTCCAATATTTCTGATTCATCTGGTTCAAGTTCAACTGTTTCTGTATAATTCAAATTTTCTATTTCAATTTTGTAACTATCTTCTTTTAGTCCAACGTTTTCCAAAGTTATTTCAAACTCAGTTTCTTCGTTGACACATACCTCAACTTCTTCTGGATATAGAACATCAACTCCATAACATTCCACAACATTTACCACACTCGAAGCTAAGGATTTAGCATAACTTGTTAGGGATTCTACCCCCATTTCTAGGGAATAAACACCTAGTCCAGTTGGTGTTATTGTTAAATCTACTTCTCCAACTTCTTCAGGATCAAGGGTTAGACTATCTTCAGCCAATTCAATGAAATCAGATGAATTACCTGAAACTTCTAAGGCCAATTCTTCAGTGTGTTCACCCACATTCCCAATAATAGCAACTACTGTTGAGGGCTCTTGTAAACACACCTTTATCTCTTCTGGTAAAGAAACTTCTATTTCATGATCAGAAACAACATTCATGGCGAAAGTATCAGTATCATTAGATTTACCCGTTACCATAACACTTCCTTTAAACTCACCACCTTCATCATAACAGTAAGGAGTAATGAACAAGTAGATTTTTTGCGATTCTTCGGGTTCTAGCGTGATAGAATCTGAGCTTAAACTGTACCAATCCTTTGGTAAACCACCTATCGATATGGAATAAGTATCTTCTAATCCACCTATATTTGTGACATCTATATCGAAGTTTGCTATACCGCAAGGGCTAACAGACATCATTTTTGGTGTTATTTCAACCGATACTTCATAATCTTTCGCTAAAGATACTGAAGCAAGTAGGAGGAAGCATAAAAACATAAAACTTAAGAACCTTTTTTTCATAAGTATCAAAAATATATGTCGTTAATAAAAGATTTAACCCTTATTGGGAAACATTTATATTATTAACGGTAATACAATAGAAAATATGCCTCGGTGGCTCAGTCCGGTAGAGCGGTTGACTTGTAACTGGTCTTTTGATGAAAGATGATAGAAGGAGATCAGCATGTCGGGGGTTCAAATCCCTCCCGAGGCTTTCTATTTTAATGATACATGATCTCAGGCATACCCAAGACCCCAATTCTATTAGATTCTCTAGGGATATAAAAATCTGTCCTTTTTTTAGAAGCAAAACAAGATCCTTTTGGCATCTCAGTTTGTATAAATTCCACGATATCTCCTTCCTTCAAAGGATATTTATCGGCCGCGACACCCGGGGCCTTACCGTTCACGAAGAAACCCCAATAATTTCCATTAGTATTCTCAACTCCATTCACAGAATCTATCATCATTCCCCATTTCCTATGATAACTTGTTTCTATGTCCAAACCAGCATTAACAGAAGAATCATAAACAGTTGCGCCGGGTATTATACCATTAATATCCAGGATGACCCTTTGATAAACTTTATGGCCATTTAAATTCTGTGGGTTGTTGTATCTTTCGATTTGGAATCCCGTTCTTTTATATTCCTTAACACTTTGAAGATTTAGATTCAATTTAGGCATTTCACGTGTCAAGGGAGTCATTAACATATCGATTGGAACATGAATTTCTATATTAGTTTCTATCAAACCACTTTCTAGACTTTTCTGATATTTTTCCAATGGATTGAATTCCACTTGATAACTTGGCTGAATAAGGGTCTCAAAAGGTATCATATATTCTTTATTTGTGACGTAAGTAGGAGCAACATCATTTTGACTTGTAAATAAATCTAAAACAGGAATTGTTGGTTGTTTTATTATCGGAAAGAAAGGTGCTAACGGTTTTATCGGTTCAAGGTTTTTGAAAGGATCCAATCCAATGAGTGGTAATTGCACAGTAGGTTTTAAATCGTAAACTAATCTAATACCGGCTTTCTTGAAAATCTTTTTCATAGAATATACAAGTTTTCCTTCCTCATCCATCTGTATGGTCAAAATCCCATATTTCAATTCCTTTTTAATCTCTAAAGTGGCAGTTTTTTCATCTTCATTTATCGTGATATTTTTGGTCAAGTTTATGGTCTGTTTTACAAATTCCAATGGGTTCTCAAGAGAAAAGAGATGTTTTAGGAAATGTGGGAGATTTGAAGTAGAAGTTTTTGGGTTTTCAAGTTTCAACAATTGTGGCATAGGATAGCCTGTTTTTTATAATTTATTCATTTATGGTATTCAGATAATAAATATTTGGTACAGCCTCGAGAGAAGGTATATTGAAAATAATTATGATAATTTCATTGATGTTTTTTATTCTATTCTTAATTTTTGGTAGAAGGTTGGTTGTTCATTGAAATGAACTTTTTAAAAATGATTAAAAACCAAGGAGCATATTCATGAGGATTCTTTTCTATGTCTTCTTTGAGTTCGTCTAAACTGAGGAACTTATAATCAGAAATTTCTTCTTCATTGGGGAAAATCTCATCAATACCTTCAGTTATTAAGAATGCATCAATTTCATTTTCTGACCCAACATCTTTGTAACGTGTTTGATACCTTATCTTAAATAAAAAATCTACTTTCTTACATTCTACACCAAGTTCATCTGGAAGTCTTCTTCTGACAGCATCCTCGTAACTTTCACCTTCATGGACATGACTACTGATAGAACCATCCCAGAAACCAGGCCATAATCTTTTCCTGCTAGCTCTCTTAGTAATTAAGAACTCACCTTTACTGTTTATGACCATTAAAGTGAAGGCCCTATGTAGAATACCATCTCCATCGTGGCACTTCATCTTTTCTTCTGTCCCTATGATGTTATCGTTTTCATCTACAATTGAGATATACTCAGACATGGGATAACCTTAATTAGGTTTATAAATAGGAAAATTAATTTAAATGCTTTGAACATTGTTTATTTTAGGTGATTTGATGGGAAGAGGGTCTGGTTTTGGAAAAGTTATCTTGTTTAATGAACATTTTGTTGTTCATGGCATACCAGGAATAGTCTCGGCCATGGATTCAGTAGCTGATTCCGA